>DASWID010000130.1 GCA_036397855.1 Thermodesulfobacteriota bacterium
CTACGAGGTTAACACAATCTGGTCATTACAGAAGAAGATATTTATCTATTTTTTCCCTTTCTTCGTCTTTATACTGAAACAGGCATGTCCTGATGTAGATCAGGATTCAGCACAGCGTACAAAGAAATAATCCTTCGATCCTTCGATAAACTCAGGACAGGCCCTTAGATAAATCTCAGGGCTCAGACAAGGCTGTCCCCTTGTTGTCCCTAATGCCTTAATAGGGAATCCATATTCTCCCTAATGCTACCCGATAGAGACGTTCGAGTACGGGCTTAATAGGGAATCCGGAGCCTGTCCCCGCACGTTTGTGGCGGGGATGGATCCCCGACTATTGATTTCGGGGATGACATAACAACTAAAAAATTTAATTCAACCGCGACCCGCAAATTTTTTTTACATATTCGTTCCTGATTTTCTTAACCTAATTTTTGCAATGCCGTTCAGGTCCTTTTCATTCCGAAAAGTATTAATAACAACAAATCTATTCACGAAATTGTAAGAATTTTCCCCACGAAATATCTAACATCTGCAGCAATGACACCTCTTGGGTCATGCGAGGAACCCTGAGGTAGGTCCACGAGGATGAAGCAATCTAATTTTGCAGTGTGTCGCACTCAATTGAAAGACCCATTAACTATAAGTAAATTTCTGCCGTTGTAAATTATTCGATTGTATCTAATTGTAAAAATCTTAATTTCTATAGTGAGCAAAAGACGGGATTTGAGAAAAAGTTAATATTATACAGGCACTAATATCACTGTACGTAGCAGGCGCACAATCAAAATTTCCCGTATGATTCGGTAAATGATCCTCCTGCTTCAGTATCAGCGGTAGCCAATTTATGCAACTGGCTCATATTTAGGCTAAACACTCGATTGAATTGAGAGTTGCATCTTATCTGATTTAAGATATACGTCGGAATCGTAATACAACGCACCTTTTGGAAGCCACTCCCATAAAGGACCCAGGTCATTTCGCACCTTATCCACATAGAATTGTGGAAGTTCTGTTGTCTCCTGTTCGAAAAAGTCCCTGAACTGCCTATCAGTGCGGAGCCGGTTAAGCACTTCGGTGTGGTACTTGACGCGACCAGTACCTTGCGAAGAAAATGCCCTCAATACGTTCATACATCTCCAGAGGATGGGTTTAATCACTCTGAAGCGATTGATTATCGCTCGCCCTGAAAACGTATGTTTTGTAACGTCAATTACATGTTCGTAAAACTCAGGCCACGAATAGTTTTTCGGCTTGACGTTCATGGCCTGTTGAGTATTCAGGAAATGGAATGGAAACGGAAGGATACGATTGGCACGCTCGTATTCGAGATTGAGCGGTGCTGACTCTCCAAACGCAGAGAGTAGGGAATAGGCGGGGAAAGCCCCTTGTGCGATGTCCACAAATCGTTTTGTGAGTTCAAAAGGCTCTGGTCCTTCGTCTACGTCGAGTCCGAGCACAAAATTGGCCTGTAGGTATGGTATGTAGCTCAAGATCATGTTGATGTGCTCTGAGACCTGCAGGACTTTATCCATTCCTCCCTTCTTACCCGTCTTTGATTTGTTGCCCATGTCGTACCACGACTCAATTCCGGGCATGATTACCTTGAACCCAATTCGTTTGAGCCGCTTGAGATGCGGTTCGGAGAGCAAGGAGAGACTGCTTTCTGCATAGAAATCAATACTACCCGGAGGTACGACATCCTCAATAGCGCCTATGCATTCGTCAAACCGCACACCGAAGTTTGGATCGAACCAGCCCACACGCGGCCTGTTGAACTTCTGTAATAGGAAGCGCAGATCCTCCTTCATCATATCCAGGCTAAGCTGCTGATAAGGTACGACTGAGTCTATACAAAAGCTGCATGTGTAGGGGCAACCTAGACTAGATAGCATCGGAACAACCTTGATAACGGGTGAGTTATGAAGATTTTTCTCAATAAACTTCCAGCGCTCGCGTACGCCAGGAAGCGTCGAGGGCTGCTGCTTGGCACTGATTCGTAAACCAAGCGGTCGGTGCTGCGAGCAATCCTGTAAGACATCGCGAATCTTATCCCTGTCAGTTAAGCCGAAAACATAGTCAAAGTATTTGGACGCATCCTGCGGGTAGCTGCGTGCATGGGGGCCCCCGAGTGCGGTAACTGCGCCTTTCGATCGAAAGAGGCTGCTTAGCGCATACGCCAGCTGGGCACATTGAGTATACGCTCCAATGAAGACAATGTCGTAGTCATTCTGTAATTCTTCAGCCAAGTTTTCAAATCCCCTGTAACACAGGTATGTAACATCATGACCCTCTTCTACACACCATACAGCTATCGCTTGTGGCATGATATTCGCGAAATTGGCATACATGACGCGAGCCCACAAAGAACGAGTAGGAGCGTTAGTAACGAGTTCAATGATTCCGATTCGTAGCTTTCTTATACTGGTCTCCTAAGTATATGTATAGCCTCGCCCTCCGATACATATTTCAAATATTATTAAATTGCTAATCTAAGGAAAAAGTAATGAAAATACTAAATGCCACGTCTTTTAAATTGGGACTATTATTTCTCCTTGCTGTTCAGCACTCTTATTCAATATACAACTATTGACAGTTTTCGCCTTCAACTAAACAGCATACTATTACAAATAACTGTTTGAAAATCATCCTTTGGTTAGCACATACAATGATAAATTAATATCGCTTTGTCAATACCCTCGATTAATATCCATCAAATTGTTAAATAAATATTTAAGAAATTTGCAAAATTTGAAGATTCTAGAGTATGAGGAAATATTCTATGATCATATTTACATACCCGTTATCATCTAAATTGGCTATCTCTGAGTTTGGAACCGATTAGATCTTTTTAAAAGGAACTCGAAGAAATTATTATCACTTGAAAGCCATTACTATACGAAGTCTATTGTATTGTTGAATCCGCAAATAATATTGGATCTTAGACCCAAAGTCATAGCTTTTCTCTGGATATGTAAATCTCACCGCCTGAGTCGGTGAATTCTTTTGCCTTTTCTTCCAAACCTTTCCCCACGGCTTCTTCATCGGAAAGCCCGTGGCTGGCTGCGTACTCCCTTACATCCTGCGTTATTTTCATAGAGCAAAATCTCGGGCCGCACATCGAGCAGAAGTGGGCAATCTTAGCACCCTCGGCGGGCAATGTTTCATCATGATATTCTCTTGCCGTATCAGGGTCCAGTGAGAGGTTGAACTGGTCATTCCATCTGAATTCAAACCTAGCCTTACTTAAAATGTTATCCCTTAACTGAGCGGTAGGATTTCCCTTTGCGAGATCCGCCGCATGCGCCGCTATTTTGTAAGCAATAACCCCTTCTTTTACATCCTGCTTATCCGGCAACCCCAAATGCTCTTTAGGGGTAACGTAACAAAGCATCGCAGTCCCATACCAGCCAATCATTGCAGCGCCAATTGCGGATGTGATATGGTCATAACCCGGAGCAATATCCGTAGTTAAAGGACCGAGGGTGTAAAAAGGAGCTTCATTGCAAAGCTTAAGTTGTTTATCCATATTCTCCTTGATTAAATGCATGGGGATATGTCCGGGTCCTTCGTTCATTACCTGGACATCGTGTTTCCAGGCAATCTGGGTCAGCTCTCCCTGGGTCTCAAGCTCAGCAAATTGAGCTTCATCATTAGCATCGGCAATGCACCCGGGACGCAATCCATCACCCAAGGAGAATGCAATATCATAAGCCTTCATGATCTCGCACATGTCTTCAAAGTGTGAATATAAAAAGCTCTCCTCATGATGCGCCAGACACCACTTCGCCATGATCGAGCCACCCCTTGAAACAATCCCGGTGACTCTTTTAGCAGTCAGGGGTATATATCTTAACAAAACACCCGCATGAATTGTAAAATAATCAACCCCTTGCTCAGCCTGTTCGATCATAGTATCTCTAAATAGCTCCCACGTTAGTTCCTCTGCCATACCACCAACCTTCTCTAAGGCTTGATAAATAGGAACGGTACCAACGGGAACAGGCGAATTTCTGATAATCCATTCCCTTGTTTCATGTATATTGTTACCCGTGGATAAATCCATAATAGTATCAGCACCCCAACGGCACGCCCAAACGGCTTTCTCCACTTCTTCCTCAATGCTTGATGTTACAGCGGAATTTCCAATATTAGCATTGATTTTCACAAGAAAATTCCGGCCAATTATCATTGGTTCACTTTCGGGATGATTGATATTGCTCGGAATAATCGCTCTCCCAGTGGCAACCTCCTGCCTAACAAACTCAGGGGTCATATAACTTTCTGGAATATTGGCGCCGAAATTCTCTCCCTTATGATAACTTGCCAGATCATTTAATTGATCCCTCAACTCGTTGATTTGCTGATTCTCTCGAATAGCGACGTATTCCATTTCGGGGGTAATTAATCCGGCTCTAGCATAATGCATCTGCGTTACATTTTCCCCCGGCTTTGACTTAAGAGGGTTCCTGATTTTTTTAAATCTGATATTTTGAAGCTTCGAAGATCTAAGGCTTCTCCTGGAAAATTCTGAAGAAAAATCCTTAAGCCTTTCCACATCCCCCCTGTCCAAAATCCATTTCTCACGCACTGGGGATAATCCTGAATGAACATCAATCTCCGCGCTCGGATCGGTATATGGCCCGCTTGTATCATATAAAGTAATCGTAGAATTTTTCGTAAGACCTCTTTTAACAGAAGACACAGAATCGGAATCGTCCAACTCAACATCGCGCATGGCCACTCTTATATCATGAATCTTTCCCTTGACATATACCTTTCTCGAACGTGGAAACGGTTCACGAGTAATTATGCTCACGTCCGGTATCCTATCCTTTTTGGACGATGTTTTCATTCTTCACTACCCCTAAAAAATAACTGATATTTTTAGTCACTTTGATTCTTGAAATGAGGGGTGTGTATCAATATGATTCGTATCTTTAATCACCGAAAACAAAGGTGCACGGAAAATGGCCTCAGCCCATTCGTTCGCCTTTCAATGACACCCCCATTTTTTTGCCATTGAGAGTGATAACGAAGCTATCTACCACAATTCAAAAGAAGATTGCCACGAGTCTCTTTCTCGCAATGACAATTAATTATACTATCTAGGAAAAGGATATTAAAGAACCATTGCTTCAAAGTCAATCAATTTTACTGAAGGCAGTGATCCCGAAATATCTTGTATCACCCGAACATCATGGGCTTATTTTCATTCAATTTATGTCATCTCATACAACCCATCACGATCATTATAACCATGAAGATTTTGAGTTTGTGAAAAAAACTTCGATTTAGTAAAATTAAATGGATGAACACTTTAGTCTTGGGAATAGAAACCTCTTGTGATGAAACAGCGGCCGCAGTAATTAAGGATGGAAAACATGTGCTTTCAAACATTGTTTCATCTCAAATTGAAATTCATAAGAAATACGGTGGCGTAGTGCCTGAATTGGCATCGAGAAACCACCTCGAGAAGATCATCCCCGTAATTGAGCAAGCACTAGAAAAAGCAGAAGTCTCACTTAGCGATATCTGCAGGATCGCCGTCACAAGTGGGCCCGGTCTTGTTGGATCCCTGCTTGTGGGACTTTCAACTGCAAAAGCCATTTCATTCGGCTTGGACATCCCATTTATTGGGATTGACCATCTTGAGGCACATATCACCGCAGCTCACTTAGAATATAATGTACCGTTTCCCTTTTTAGGTCTCATAGTATCCGGCGGACATACAAGCCTCTATACGGTGAATAGTTATACCGAGTTTCGTCTGCTCGGAAAAACGAGGGACGATGCGGCTGGAGAGGCATTTGATAAGGCATCAAAACTATTAGGGCTTGGTTACCCGGGAGGGGCAGAGATCGACAGAATTTCCAAGGAAGGAAACCCTCAATCAATTAACTTTCCACGGCCATTTAAGAAGGCATCATCATTTGATTTTAGCTTCAGTGGAATAAAGACATCCTTGGTTTATTTCGTAAAGAAAACCCCTGTTATTGACAAGGACAGACTACCGGATATCTGCGCAAGCTATCAGGAGGCAATTGTCGAGACACTGGTCGAAAAGACATTGAGCGCTGCTAAATTAAACAGAATTAAGAACGTTGTAATATCTGGAGGAGTAGCAAGCAATTCACGTCTCAGAGACCTTGCAAAAGAGAGATTTGAACAAGACGGTATTTCACTTTTCATCCCATCGCCAGAGTATTGTACCGATAATGCAGCGATGATTGGAGCCTTAGGATTTCATAAAAGCAGAAACGGAGAGTCCTCATCTCTGGGCTTAGCTCCATATTCCACTACGAGACCAAAGTATATCAGAGGAAAAGGGTTGGTCTTGGACAATGAGTAGCCCAGGACTTTCATTCTCCATTTATGTTACGATGAAATTACTTCAGGCTCGCTCATTGTCATCCCCGAATGTTTTTACCGGGGATCCATAAAAACAATGAAGTGGATTCCCGCATACAAATGACAAGGCGGCGTGGATTAACACTTAATGATTGTGTGTTGAAAAAGGGACGCGGATTTCCAAATATGCAATAGGGAAAGATCAAATCGGGACTGGAAAGTCCCGACTATCGCAATTAAAATTTCCAAAAATAATGATAGGCGTGGTTTTCCAACCGCGCATGAAAATCCATACGTTTCCTTTAATAAAAATTCAACTTTTTTTTCACAACCTCATCGGCATGATAAAATATTAGGAAATGACTGAATCACGCTTTATTGCCGATTCAATGCTTGGAAAGCTTGCAAAGTGGCTGAGGCTGGCTGGCTTGGATGTAAGTTACAAAAATGATATTGAAGATCATGTGTTGATTGATCGAGCATTATCGGAGGACCGTATAATCCTTACAAGGGATAGAAATATAAACAAAAGAAAGATCGTAAAAAAGTGTCTGCTCATACACAGCGACCATTTAGAAGAACAAATCAGACAATTTTTTGAAACCTACAAAATAAATGGCACTGAAAAATCCTTTTGCAGATGTATTCGTTGTAATACGCTTTTAACGGATGTTAATAAACATGAATTACCAGGCAAAGTCCCCGCTTATGTGTTTGAAACTAAGGATAAGTTTAAGCAATGTGACTCATGCCATAGGATATACTGGGCAGGAACACACAGGGAAAACGCCGAGAGGTTTTTGAGAAAGTTTACCTAGAGTTCTAGCAATTAAGTGCTAAACTCCTGCACCAGTCTTATAAATTCATCAAAAAGATATGATGAATCATGGGGCCCTGGAGAAGCTTCTGGATGATACTGGACTGAGATTATTGGATATTTTGTGTGCCTTAGTCCTTCTACTGTTTTATCATTAAGATTTATATGAGTAATCTCCACATCGGATCCCAACGAGTCTGGGTCAACCGCAAACCCGTGATTCTGTGATGTAATTTCTACCCTCCCAGTCGATAAATTCTTGACCGGTTGATTGCCCCCCCTGTGTCCGAATTTTAATTTAAAGGTTTTCCCACCAAGTGCCAATCCAAGTATCTGATGCCCTAAACAAATTCCAAATATCGGTTTCTTGCCCACTAGTTTTTCTACATTCTTTATAGCGTAGGAAACGGCAGAGGGATCTCCCGGTCCATTAGACAATACGATACCATCCGGATCCATTGAGAGGACTTCCCCGGAAGAGGTTCGAGAAGGAACAACCTTCACTTCACAACCCACGTCAACCAGCCTTCTCAAAATATTCTGTTTTATCCCATAATCATAAACTACTATTTTGTTTTCTTTTAATGGCTTATGCTCCATATTTGGAGACTGAGCTAAGACTTGGCTTCCCTTTTCCCAAGTATAGGGCTTCTGGCAGCTTACCTCTGTCACAAGGTCTGCGTCCAGGATTGAGGGCGACGAATGTACTTTCTTCAATAAGCTATCATGCGAAAAGTCAACTGTAGAAATCACTGCTCGCTGGGCTCCTTGAGAGCGTATTCTCCTTGTGATATCCCTTGTGCTGACATCCTGAATACCGACAATGTTGTAATTTTTTAAATAGGATTCCAGATCTCCCGATGATCTCCAGTTACTGGGTTTACTGCAGTATTCACGAACGACAAAGCCCCTGACAAAGGGTCTTCTTGATTCTACATCCTCGAGATTTACCCCATAGTTCCCGATCTCGGGATAGGTCATTACAACAATCTGCCCGTTATAAGATGGGTCGGTGAGTATTTCCTGATAACCATACATTGATGTGTTAAATACAATCTCTCCATAGGATTCACCATCCGCCCCGAAACCAAGGCCCTCGAACTTTGTACCATCTTCTAAAACAAGTATCGCTTTATTCACGAGATGGTTGGGAAAATACACACGAAAGGTATGACTGTCAAATATAAATATATTCTCGATCAGAAAATGTTAATACGTCAATCCACTGGACAACTAATATTGAGAAGATGGAGGACTGAAGTCCTCCGCTACGAAATATTCTTAACTACTCAACAGGATTGGGAAAATCAAATTCAGGAGATCAATTCTCTAATAACTTTCTCTTTAAGGTTTCATTAACAATTTTTGGATTCGCTTTACCTTGCGTCGCCTTCATAACCTGACCAACAAAAAAGCCTATCAGCTTTTCCTCACCGGCCTTATACCTGGATGCTTGGTCAGGATTTTTTTCAATAACATCATTTATGATGTCCTCAATTTCACCCAGATCGGAAATTTGCTTTATGCCCTTCTCGTTTATTATCTCATTCGCCGCCTTCCCATTAATAACCATGTCACCAAAAACTTCCTTTGCGATCTTTCCACTTATCGTGCCGTCTTCAATCAGATTCAATAACTCACAGAGCATCTTTGGAGTAACATTAAAAGACTTGATCTCCTCCTCGGACTTTAATTCCCTCAAAACCTCTGTCATGATCCAGTTACTAACTGACTTAGGTTTATTACAATAATTCAAGCATTCCTCAAAATAGTCCGCCACATCTCTCGATGCAGTTAAGACTCCTGCATCGTATAGGGGGATCTCAAAATCCCTAATATATCTCTCAAACCTTTGATCGGGTAATTCCGGAAGGGATTTCCCAATTTGTTCAACCCATTTATCGTCTATGATCACAGGAAGCAGATCAGGGTCAGGAAAGTACCTGTAATCATGGGCTTCCTCTTTTGACCTCATTGAAAAGGTCAGATTTCGATTTGAATCAAAAAGTCTGGTCTCCTGTTGCACTTTCTTGCGGTCTTCCAAAAGCATTATATGTCTATCAATCTCATACTCGAGTGCCTTATGTATAAACTTAAAGGAATTCACATTCTTAATCTCAGTTTTCGTCCCCAACTCCTTAACACCCTTGAGGCGAACGGAAACATTTGCATCACACCTCAAGCTACCCTCCTCCATATTCCCATCGCAGACACCAATATACATCAATATGGAGCGAAGCTTTTTCATATATGCTACGGCTTCATCAAGGGTACTTATATCAGGTTCACTCACAATTTCTATAAGCGGAACACCTGCGCGGTTGAGGTCAACGTAGCTCATGCCCTTAGAATTTTCATGAACCAGTTTTCCCGCATCCTCTTCAAGATGAATTCTCGTTATTCCAATCCTTTTCTTCGAACCGTTGGATTCAATCTCAAGCCAGCCATTCTTTGAAAGAGGCTCTTCGTATTGAGAAATTTGATATCCTTTTGGCAGATCTGGATAAAAATAGTTTTTACGGGCAAATCTTGATCTCTTTGAGACCTCACAGTTTGCTGCAATTGCCGCTCGGACAGCAAATTCAAGAGCCTTCTCGTTTAAAACAGGGAGAACTCCAGGCATCCCTAAGCATATCGGGCATACCTGAGAATTGGGGTTCGCTCCAAATCTTGTCGAACAAGCACAGAAGATCTTGGTTTCCGTCAATAATTGGGCATGGACTTCCAGTCCAATTACAGGTTCATATTCCATTTTTCAAATCTCCAACTTGTTAGATTAATGTGATTTAATAGAGAAAGGTTGTCAAGCAGAATTTCTTTAGTTGGACAGATTACTTCAGACTATCTTAGAATAAGTTCCTTAAAACCTGTTAAAAATAGTCCCCGCAGCCGCTGCAACCAACCCTGTGCCCTTCGATTCTTCAGTGTAAACTCCGGCGGATCAATCTCATGTTAATACAATGTAGCGGAGGACTTTAGTCCTCCATTTTTTCTTTCATCATATTGTGCGACCTAACCTGTCCAGCATAGTCGAAGGGAGGTCGCCGCTACGAATCTATTTGGGTATATGCCCGGTTCTTTCGCTCCAGAGTAAAAGGTCAAGTTCATCAATACTGATCTCAATAGTATCAGCAAACTGCTTCATCTTCCCTTCTATTTCAAGATATCGCTTTCTGGTCGTTGGAGGTTTAAGACTCTCAAGAATTCCATATTCATAGAGCGATCTTAGAATGTTTTTATCAAGGAGCGCATAACCAAAGAACCCGATATTCCTTAAAAAGTGGCTTGCCTGTAAATATCCTATCCCTTTAATATCTTTGTTCGATCCGAAAAAATCCCTCCTATCAATAGAATCCTTAAACGATAGAATCAATCCCTTTAATTCAAAATTGCATTCCCTCCTAAGATATTCCCTTGTACGAATAATATATCCAGCTTTTTCCGGATACTTGTGTTGATCTTTAAGCCTCATGTAGAGCTCTTCCTCATCCGCATACATCAATGACTCTTTCAAGGCATTAAGAGCTTTCAAACCCATTCTGGGTCCCACTGCCGAGGTCAATATACAAAATGTAAGCTCCTCAAAAATTCTTCTATCATCACCTTTTTCGAATACCTCTTTAAACTCTTCGAGAAGTGATTTGATTATATCCTTCTTCTCTTCATAACTCACTTTGAGCTCAGAAAAATGTTTATCACTTTCAGAAAACCTGGCTGACATCTATTAGATACAAAAAAAGCTAAATAGTCGTTGGTTGATTCTTGTTACCTGAATTTATTTTATAATTTCCCCCGTCTTCTCACTCCATAAGAGGAGATCGAGCTCATCAAAATCAATTTCCAACAAAGCTGCTAATTTCTTCAATTTCCTCTCAATCCTCATATAACTAGACCTTGATGTAGGGGGTTTAGGGTCATCAATTAGCTCAAATTCGTGAATTGATCTCAGAATATGCTTATCGAGGATCGCGTATCCCCTAAAACCGATATTTCTCAAAAAGTGGCTTGCCTCTTTATAACCTATTCCTTTTATACCTCTGTAATTCGCGAAAAAATCCCTCCTTTTTACTGGACCATTTAAATAAAGTATCAAATCCTTTAGTCTAAAATCGTAATCTTTCCTGAGCCATTCCCTTGTGTGTAATATATAATTAGCCCGGCTATTTGGAAACCTATGGACTCCCTTAAGCCTCCTCGAAAGTTCTTGAGAGTCTGCCCTCATCAGCACTCCTTTCACCGATTCTACTGATTTGACAGCCATCCTTGCACTCGCACCGGCAGCAAATATGCAGAATGCAAGCTCTTCGAATATTTTTTCATCATCACCTTTCGCAAATATATTTCGAAATTCACCGAGACGGTATTTGATTAGTTTTCTTTTTGCGACGTAACTACTCTTGAGTCTTAATACAAGATCATCATTCATACAGGAAGTATAATAGGAAGGAATAGATAAGATAAGACGATTTTGACACTAAAGATACTAATCCATATTGATACTAAGCCTTTCACCCGCGACAAGTTTGGTAGTCTTGAGGTTGTTCCACTTTTTAAGGTCGGATACGGATACATCATATTGGCCTGCGATCTTCCAGAGGGTTTCACCCTTCCTGACACGATGGGAAACTGAACTGCGTGTTCTGGTAGGTGAATTGACAGCAACCCTCTTTCCATTTGGTATATTTAGTGCTTGGCCCACCCTTATTGTGGAACCCTTTAGACCGTTTGCTGATTTTATCGAGGCTACACTCACACCATGACCTACTGCTATCGTCCCCAGTGTATCCCCACTCTTAACCTTGTATTTTACTGGTGTACTACCGGCTGAACTCGAATAACTGCGACCAGAGCCACCTGGTATCGTAAGCGTCTGACCTACCATTATTTTCGACCCACTGATATTGTTTGCAGACTTTACCGATGAGACGCTCACTCCATAACGTCTGGCGATTGTACCAATAGTGTCCCCACGGTTGACCTTGTACTTAACCGTTGCTTTGCTATCACTGGCGCTTCCAGTGCCCGAGCCATTAGTACCGGGAATTCTAATGGTCTGACCAGCCATTATAGTCGATCCCTTGATATTGTTTGCAGATTTTATAGAAGATACACTCACACCATGGCGTTCGGCGATTTTCCCTAATGTATCTCCCCTACTTACCCTGTACTTACCAGATGCGGTACTACTCGCAACATATTTTGGGGTTACGGCACCTGGTATGCCAAGAACCTGACCTACAAATATCGTAGAACCCTTGAGGTTATTTGCTCTCTTGATTGTTGATATACCTACCTGGTGTCTTGCAGCTATTGCTCCAAGGGTATCGCCGCTATTGACCCTATATCTAACCGTAACCCTATCATTACTCGCATAACCATAATCACCACCGGGAGTATAGCCCCTGCCTGGTATAGTAAGAACCTGACCAACCGTGATAGTTGACCCCCTTAAACTGTTTGCTTTTTTTATCGAGGACACACTGACATTGTAGCGGTTAGATATCTTACCGAGCGAGTCGCCCCTATTAACCCTGTATCTTAGAGAATTACCAGAGCCCGAATAACCTATTGAGGCTATAGTCCTCAGCGATGAGATTTCTAACTGTCTAGAAGCTACGATCCTTCCATATCCAGGCGGGACCTTAATTTCATATAAGCCTCCAGGCGGAGTGACACCATGCATTAAATTAGGATTAAGTTCCATAAGGGTATAATTACTAGCGCCGATAATCCTCGCAATATCAGTAAGATTCTTTTGCGCTGGCACAGAAACCTTCTCGTATCTCAATGGCTCACTGTAATATATACCAGTAAAACCATACTTTTGAGGATCCTTTGCAATTATCAATGCTGCCATGAGCTTTGGAACATAATCCTGTGTTTCCTTCGGAAGGGCAAGATCTGAAATCAACCAATAATCATAGATATTATATGTATCAATGGCTGCCTGAACCCTGTGTTCTCCACAATTATAACCTGCAGCGGCAAGTTCCCAAGACTGAAACATTTCATAGAGGTCACCGAGATAACTTGCAGCTGCAATAGTAGATTTTTCAGGATCCATTCTCTCATCAACCCATGAATCGACCCTGAGTCCATATCGTAATGCCGTAGGTCTTATAAATTGCCATGGTCCCACGGCAGCCGCGTGAGATTTTGCCCTGACGTTAAATCCACTCTCAATCATGGCTAGGTACACTAAGTCAGGTGGCAATCCCTTATTCTGCAAGATCTCAGACATCATTGGTATATACTGCCCAGATCTCTGAAGCCATTTCTCAAAAAACTTGCGACCCGATGTTTGAAAATAACCCATATAGTACGTGACCCTGGAATTCATGACCACAGGTAACTGTTTCCTTTTGGGATCATACTCAGGGTAGTTTTCAAAAATCTCATCCCTGAGATAGAAGAAATAATAATAGGCTCTCCAAGTTTGAGAATTAGGTTCTAGAAGAAAAAAACGCGAATCCTTGTCTTTTACAAATAAATCCTCGCTTTCTGATGGAAGAGCGTATTTCCTCCCTAATGAATCCATTCCAAGAGGGACTTCTGATCCTTTCCCATTCGGAACTCCATACAGAGTAATTCCACTTGATAACGATGATTGATTATAGTTATTACGTGCACAACCAAATAGAATTAGTATTATGAGGCTTAGAACACAGGGATACCGTGAAAGCATTGGCACTCTTTTTATCACATATTAAATAGTATGTCAACCATTTTTTTAAGAATTTGATAAAGAAAGTGAAAAAATCATTCAACTCTCGCCGGAGATTTAAGAGAAACAGCTCAATAGGTTGATATAATTTATTATCCTGAGCCATCCAAAATTCTATCTTTTTCATTTATCTTGAATCTTAAAGTCAACTATGGATAATTTAGATTCGACTTTGAGAATTTTAGACTCAAACACTCGTGGTTGTGTTCCTTTAATGTACAAACTACTGAGAAATCCTATTTTACTAACGATATTTTTTTATAATATCTCTTTATTTTCAAATAACTCCTTCGCCGAAAATAACTCTCTTAACAATGACTCTGAAGTAATTAGAATTTCAGGAATTAAAATTGAAGGTGCTAAGGCTATTTCCGCAAAAAAAATTAAAGAAAGTATAGCAACCGAGTTTCCTTCGTTAAAGCCATGGATAAAAAAACCCGAGTTTGATGAAGAAGTCCTGAAAGATGACATGCTTCGAATTAAATCCCTGTATGCGAACAATGGATATTATGATGCGACAGCAGAATACAAATTAAAGTTAAATGAAAAGGAAAACAATGTAGATATCACAATCATCATTAAAGAGGGAGAACATGTCATCGTTACCGTATTAGAATTTGATTATAAAGAACAAGTTGACGATAAAACCAAAAAACTGATTTTAAAATCGGTACCGCTGAAGATAAATAAGGCATTTTCAGCAAAAGACTACGAAGCAACGAAGGATGTTATATCGGAACACTTATCTGATGATGGATACCCAAAGGCGGAAATCAAGGGTGAGGCACTCGTAAACAGAAAGGGAAAATGGGCAAAGGTTAGTTATAAAATTAACCCTGGACCACTTTACAGATTCGGTTCAATAAGGATCGAAGGTAACGAAAAAGCAAAAAAATCATTAATCGAGAGGGAGATCTTATATAAAAATGGCGAGATATACTCCGAACAGAAAATAGACGATACACAGAGCAAGATATTTCAATTAGGTGTATTTAGATCAGTGCTCATAGATACGAATTTTAATGAAGAAAATAAGACCGCAGATACCTTAATCAGATTGTCGGAGAGAGATTTTGGAACAGTGAAAATAGGTGGAGGATTTGGTACTGAGGATAAGTTAAGAGGGCAAATCGTTTGGACTCAGAGAAATTTATTTGGCAGTGGAAGAACTCTTCAAACATCTGCTAAAGCCTCATTTATAACTCAAAGGTTCCAAACGGAATTGATTCAACCGTATATAGTTGGCAGAAATTCGGCGCTCTCCACAAGTCTTAATATAGCTAGAGACGACGTACCAAGCTTTGAAGGCACAACACTTCTTAGCGCGACTACGGTGAGAAAAAGTTTTAAAAGAAAATACAGTACATTTGGGTCTTTTAATATACAATACGCAAAGATTGACAGCAGTACAACTAGGACACCCCAAGAACAGAGCAGTGATAACGTCTTTCTAACATTTTTCAACTTCGGATTTGATAGAATTACGACCGATAACGCACTAAACCCCACAAGGGGGACATCATTGTCTGTAGGTCTAGAATCGTCATTCAGAGCACTCGCTTCTGATGTAAATTACTTAAAGGGTATAATCGACCTCAGAGGTTATAAGACTATTTCAGATATAGTTTTTGCAAAAAGGCTCAGTCTCGGGGTAATTCAACCATTTGGATCTACGGGCACATTCGATGTGCCGATATTCAAAAGATTTTTTGCAGGTGGTAGCACCAGCATGAGGGGATTTCCTTTCCAAAAGCTTGGCCCTCTTGCCAGGAACGATGATCCACTTGGAGGAAATTCGTTCCTCATCGGAAGCTTCGAGGCAAGATATCCAATTTACAAGGGTCTCGGCGGGGCGGTTTTTTTCGATTATGGAAACGTCTATGCAAGGCAATGGAACTTTAAACTAGGTGAGATGAAATACGCACCGGGTGCCGGTCTGAGGTATGACACCATAATTGGACCGGTCAGATTTGATGTTGGTTATGCACTCAACCCTGAGCCAGGGATCAAGAGGGTTCAGTTTTGGATCAGCATAGGTCAGGCATTCTGAACAAATAGATAAAAAATCCGAATCTTGCAAGAAAATCTCTAATCAAAAAGCTATTCAACGATTGATTTCATGTTAAACTTCAAGTCAGATTTAAGATGCGTTCAAAAATCCTGACGACAATTGGCATATTCTTTTTATGCTTGATCATTTTATTTATTGGTTTCCTTATATTTACTCAAACAGATTTTTTCAGAGACACTATTAAAAAAGCTGCGGAAAGGGCCGTAAGTTCTATCACGAATCAGAAATTCACCATTGGCAGGATCGAAGGAAACCTTTTTAATAGAATTAATGTTAAAGATATTAAATTCTCAATCGAAAATGAACCGTTTGTCTATATAGCAGAGCTCTCGGTCGACTATTCACTCCCGATAATTCTCGATAGATTTATGTCATTCAGCAAGGTGATACCCGTGAATGACATTCGGATAAGTGGATTAGATGTAAACCTAATACAATACAGAGACGGCAATTGGAACTTCCAAACCCTTGTTTCGGAAAAGGAAAAGGCGGTAGATGAAAAAGATGTAAAAAAGGAAGATGTCCAAACTAACTGGAGCATCATCCTTTCGAACTTTTCACTTAGAAACGCCAATATAAAAATTGACGAACGTGGAAAAAACGAAGTCGCGAATATTGACATTCGTGAATTAGAGCTCGCCGTAAAGTTATTAGGCATTACCAAAAAAATTGAACTCGAATTGAAAAAGGCAAATGTAAATGCACCCAAACAACATATCGAACTGAAAGAGCTATCGGCAAATGCCTTATATTCGAAAGAAAAGGCAAGCATAGAAAACCTAAAGGGAATAATAAACGGAGCGAAAGTTAATTTCGATGGAGAGGCAATAAATCTCAAGCAGCCTGAATTTAGATTTCAGGCCTCCGCCTATGGTTACAATTTCGAAAAGATAGGTGCTATAAACGCAGAAATAGAGGGTTCAGGGAAGTATATAAGCCCCGAGAACTTCGATGCTGAGATAAAAATAAATGTGCCGGAATCAAAGATTTTCGAAAGAAAGGTTCGGGGCTCGATTGAAAAAATTAAAATGAGCGGTACCGATATTACGATAAATAATGCAAACGTCAAAACTGAATTTGGAGAGGCGAAATTCAGTGGCAATGCTGACCTAAAAAGATTATTGGCCAAGCATGGAACAAACGACTTTGGCGTTAAACTCTCTTTGCAAGATATAAGCACATCCGAAGTACTCACAACATTGGACAGAAAAATAAAAAAATGGCCAGATATATTAAAGAACGATCTTAGTGCAACTCTTAATACTAGTCTAAATATCGAGGGGTCTTGGAAGGAGCTTGATGACTTTAAAGTTAAAGCCACTACAGAGCGTTTGACCATAAATGGCAACAGCCTGGGCGAGATTGAAACAAAAGGGACGGTAGAAGTTACAAGGTTGAATGTCAAATTGGATTTGGTTTCATCTCTGAAGAATATAGATGTGGCATCTGTATTAGTTCAGGAGAATCTCAAAAGCAACATAACTGCGAACCTAGCAACTAAAGAGTCAATACCCATTAAAGGAGCCTTCTTTGATAATTTTGTAGCAAGCGTAAAGGGAGAGTTTCTTCCATCAAGCTTTTCAGGTTTAAGAATATCGGATGGAAAGATAGATGCGGTCTATAGCGATAATACATTGGATGTCCAAACACTTTTTTTAAACTCAGACTCCTTCACATTCAAGACAACAGGGGCAAAGGTAAAAGGTAAAGGTGTGGATTTGGGATATGAATTAAAGGTCAATAATCTGAACCTTGTTTCAGAATTCGTTCCCAATGCTAACTTCAAGGGCACACTAAAGGCGCAAGGGAAGGTTCAAGGGAAGATAAACAGACCAAAAGTTACAGTTTCAGCAGATGTTTCCGATTTTGAGTTCGACGAAAAATACAAAGCGAAATCTATAGAACTCAGGGGTAAGGGAAGTTTAGATCTAAATAACCCCAATCTTGATGCAGAGATAACAATCAATAAAATTTCAATCAAAGACAATAATTTTGAAAGCATCAATCTTCTTGCAAAAAGCATCGGAAAGGACATTACGGCGGAAATCTCTATCATAGAAGACGCTGTCCGACAATATCAGGTTGATCTGAAACTGAAAGACCTTAAATCCAAAGAAAAGAAAATAGAAATGGGCAAACTAGAGCTAAATCTTGATGATAAGGTTCTAAAAAATAGAGAAATTATATTAATTACTATAGCACCAAAAAAACTTATCGTAGACAAATTTAACATTCACTATAACAATAGCTCAGCTATTGCCAACGGACTCTTGGTTTTTAATGGCATGATTAACGCTGATTTAAATGTAAGTAATCTAAATCTTGATGAAATTTCGGGCGTCCTGCAACTTGAACCTCCATTAAAAGGCATTGCTTCCGCAAACATTGCAATGAATGGAACAGTAGATGCATTAACTATCAAAGCAAATGTTAATACTCAAAACCTTGCTTATAGTAAGTTTGAAAGCGACAACACTAACTTGAATATCAATTACCTGGATAAAAGACTCGAGCTCAAATTTGAAATTGTTAAAGACAAAAGAGAAATCTTTTCGGCAAACGGCATAATCAATGCAGATCTTAATTTAAAAAACATAGTCCCTAACATTAAAAGAGGTACTTTGAACTTCAAAATAAGTTCAAACGGGGTTGACCTAAGTCCACTCGCTGGTCTAATTGAAGAGATCAAACAAATAAGTGGAATTCTAATCGCTGATTTAACTGTCACGGGAAGCGTGGAGCTTCCCAGCATGAATGGCCGGTTAAAGCTTGAAGATGTTGATTTAAGGTTACATTCGCTCAGAAATGAATTTAAAATCGTCAGTTCACTTATCGAATTCCAGGGACAAAAGGGTTTGCTAAGATCTGCTGAAATATTATCAGACGGAGGTAAAGGCACATTTAGCGGTGAAATTGACCTTGATACACTCTCATATACCATCAATGGAACCCTGGATGATCTTCTAATCAAGCCGAAAGCTGTTTCCGCAAACATCGATGGAAACATTGAACTCAAGGGAAGCAAAGGGAAAATAAGTATTGAGGCTGACTTAAAAATTCCGAGGGCACGGATTATCATTCCTGATGAGCCAAAAAAAAAGTTGCCAGAAATCAAATTCGTAGATGAAGATGAGAAAGAGGAGTTTGTCATTCAGGACACCAAGGAAACAGATTTTTTTGAAGACAATGTCGCGATGGATGTTCAAGCATCCATTCCCCGGAACACATGGGTAAAGGGGAGAGGTGCAAACATCGAAATAAAGGGGACATTCGATATCAAAAAGGAATACGGTGGACATATTAAAATATTCGGTACTGCAAACACAGTTCGAGGAAGTTATAAAATTTTGGGAAAGCTATTTACAATTCGGCGAGGAACTGTGAGTTTTCGCGGACAGGATGAAATCAATCCTTTACTCGATATCCAGGCTCTTTATGAGGTATCAAATGTAAACGCATTCATTAATATCGTTGGTACTGCCAAGAAACCTGAAATAAAGTTCAGCAGTGATCCTCCTATGCAAGAATCCGATATTTTATCTTATATCGTATTTGGTACTTCTACCGATAAGATCGGCTCGGGTGAGAGAAACTCACTGCAGGGCATTGCAACAGGAATTGCAGGAGGCATAGCGGTAAATGAACTCAAGGGCGTCCTTGGCGAGGATTTATCGCCGGATGTTTTGAGAATCGGTAGCGGACAGGGCGGGACCGAAATCGAAGTAGGGAAGTACTTAACAGAAAACTTGTATGTTTCGTATCAAAGAGGCTCGCAGGACTCTGCACTTGGAACTAGCACCCTTACCACCGATTGGGTTTTTATCGAATATGAAATTTTTGATTTTTTAACATTGGATAGTCAAGTTGGCGGTGAGAATTCAGGTGCAGATTTATTTTATAATTTCAACTTCTGACCAATAATTAAGATTATATCTATTTAATTTTGGTGTAGATCTAACTGTAACTACTAGATACTATTTGATAATACCTTTCTAATCCCCCTGACAGCCTGCATTATACGTTGCTCATTCTCAACAAGGGCAAACCTCACAAAACCCTCACCATATGTTCCAAAGCCGATACCCGGGGATACAGCAACTTTTGCCTGCTCAATTAGCAACTTAGAGAATTCAAGAGAACCAATTTTTTTAAATCTCTCAGGAATCTCTGCCCATACGAACATCGTTCCCTTTGGTTTTGCAATTTCCCACCCGGATCGTGTAAGACCCTCAATAAGCTTATCCCTCCTCAACTTATATCTCTCTCTAATCTGATTAACGCAATCCTGTGGGCCATTCAATGCCAAAATCCCAGCAATTTGAATCGGTTGAAAAATACCATAGTCGAGATAACTTTTAACCCTCTTTAGAGCAGATATTACTTGAGAATTTCCCACCATAAAACCAACTCGCCACCCAGGCATGCTATAGCTCTTTGAAAGCGAATAGAATTCCACACCTACCTCTTTTGCACCAGGTGCTTCAAGAAAGCTTGGAGCCTTGTATCCATCAAAACATAGATCAGCATAAGCAAAATCGTGAACGACAATCAATCCAAATTCCCTAGCGAGTTCTGTGATATCTTTAAAGAAATTGAGGTCCACAACACGGGTGGTTGGATTGTTGGGAAAAGATATTATCAATACCTTGGGTTTAGGCCAAACCTCTCTAACAGTTTGGTCTATAGACTCAATAAAATCCTGACCTTCTATAAGAGGCACGCTTTGAACTTCTCCCCTAGCAATTATTACCGAATATGAATGAATCGGGTAAGACGGATTGGGGACTATTACTGTATCTCCAGGTGCGATAATAGAAAGAATCAAATGAGAAATACCCTCTTTTGAGCCAATTGTTACGACTGCTTCAGACTCAGGATCGAGAGCAACCCCATAGTTTCTCTTATACCAATTACAGATAGCAAGTCTCAATTTTGGGATACCCGCAGAAGCAGAGTACCGGTGATTTTTGGGACTCCGCGAAGCCTCAACTAGTTTATCAACTATGTGCTTTGGGGTTGGTTGATCGGGATTGCCCATCCCCATATCTATGATATCTTCTCCCCTTGCCCGCGCCTTCGATTTAATATCATTTACAATTGCAAACACATAGGGGGGCAGCCTTTGAATTAGAGAAAATTCTTCAACTGTATCCTGCATAAGCACTTACCATCTACAAATTAAATAATTTAATAATCTTATTATAATCACAAATAAACTCAAGAAACGTTGAAAAAACCTATGATATTGTGTTAAATAAAGGCCGGTATGATACTAAAATTGGTCTTGCTAATTTTTCTTCTTTCTGTTCAATTTTATCAAAATAAAAGTTTTGCTCTTGAGAATCATTCAAATATTGGACTTGCTTCCTGGTATGGGATCGAGTTTCAGGGAAAAATAACAGCCAGTGGAAGGCTCTTCGATATGCACAAATTTACAGCAGCCCACAAATTCTTACCATTCGGGACGATAGTTAAAGTTGTCAATCTACGTAACGGTAAGGAAGTCATTGTAAACATAATCGATAGAGGTCCATTTTCGAAAAAACGGATTATTGACCTCTCACATGCTGCTGCCAAGACTATCGGATTGGTGAAGAGGGGAATTGCAAGAGTAAAGATCGAAGTAATTTCTTCTCCATGAGTGAATATTCACAGATACTTTAGAAAGAATCTTCAAAATCATTTTTCATTATGATACAATCCTAGTGATTATGGAAAGAGAAACTGGTCTCCTCCTATTGGCCCTGCCCCTCCTTTTTTCGTGTGCTGCATTTTCAAAAAAAAGCGGCGATTCTGCAAAAGGCATAAAAGAACATCCAATAGGTGAGAATTCTCAAATAGGCGTAGCATCATGGTATGGGATTGATGAGCACGGTTTGCCAACAGCTACCGGCGAACGATTTAGTAAGAACACTTTGACCGCAGCTCATAAGACCCTTCCAATGGGGACAATGGTGAGAGTGACTAATTTAGAAAATGGTAGAGATGTTATTGTCAAGATTAACGATCGGGGTCCCTTTATCGAAGGTCGTATGATAGACCTTTCATATGCAGCCGCAAAGTCAATCGGTCTAATAAGAAATGGGACCGCTAACGTAAAAGTAGAAGTAATCTCGGCCCCGGGACGGTCGAGTAATTTCTTTGATCCCAAATACACCATACAAGTGGCTTCCTTTAGCGATAAAAATAATGCTCTGATGTTCAAAGACGAGTTGGCTCATCGAATTGATGAAGAGGTAAGGGTAGAGACTTTTTATATAGAAGGAAAATACTATTACAGGGTAAGAATTGGACATTATGAGCAAAGAGCAACGGCTGAAGAACTTTCACTCAAGTTAAGGAACCATGGTTTTACGGGAAAGGTCATTTTGGAGTAATAACCTCGCTATTACTCCTCCATCCAATCGCAGACTTATCGACGATTATAATATGATTTCAATCGATTAGAAATTACAAAGCACAAAGCTTTCGTGGATGGAAGAAAGTACGAATCATGAGATCTTGGTTAAGACCGCCTGAGAAATTCATTTAATTATCATAGTCAAGGTACCTATTTGACTTTTTTCCAGTCTTCTTTACTCTATAGTGTAAATTCTTGCATTTGCGAAGTATATTCTCGTTCTTAGGAGTCCATTTAAAATCCCGCTCTGATCACCTGTTGTGACCGAGACGGAGGCGCGGTTTGAACGCAATGAAAAAAGGACGGAACAAGATCCGTACCTGGCTAAGAGATTCAATTACAATACCAGCAAGGGGAATTTATCCTTTTGCTGGTTTTTTTATATCTTAATTACTCAAATGTCAAAAATAACAGTTCCAACTATTGTTGAGAAGAAAAAACAAAATGAAAAAATAGTTGTCTTGACCGCTTATGATGCGTCTACTGCAAACATCATCGACGAAACAGGCGTTGATATTATATTAGTCGGTGATTCCCTTGGTAATGTTATTCAGGGTCTAGGAAACACCCTCCAAGTGACGATGGATGAAATGCTTTACCATACTAAAATTGTCTCAAGGGGAGTTAAGACTGCACATCTCTGTAGCGATATGCCTTTTATGTCTTATCAAGCTTCAAAACATGATGCTGTAAAAAATGCCGGCCGAATTATTAAAGAAGGCGGCGCAGAATCAGTAAAGATTGAATTAACAGATACTTACGTTGAAACTGTATATGCTATACAGAAGGCTGGTATACCCGTAATTGGCCATATCGGACTTTGTCCACAATCGGTACTTAAAATGGGTGGCTATAAGATACAAGGCAGGGAGGAAATCGAGGCACAAGGTCTCTTTGAACTCGCAAAAAAAACGGAAGACGCCGGCGCTTTTTCGATTGTTTTGGAGAGTATCCCGCAGGGACTTGCAAAAAAAATAACAGAATCTATCAACATTCCAACAATAGGTATTGGCGCCGGACCCTTTTGTGATGGTCAGGTACTTGTGATTAACGACATGGTTGGACTGTCACCAGAGCCCATTCCAAAATTTGTTAAAAAATACGCGAACTTGAGGCAGATTATGACGAGGTCGGTTGAAGAGTTCAGAGACGAGGTAAGGGGTGGAGTATTTCCAAGCGTGAATCACTCTTACGATTGATGTTGGTTCGATGAAAATTTTGAGCTCCGTAAATAAAATGAAGGAAGTAGCAAATGAGATAAGGAAAGAAGGGAAAACCATCTCCTTTGTTCCCACGATGGGGGCTTTACACGCAGCTCATCTAAGTCTAGTAGAGGAAGCAACGAAAAGAGCGGATGTCTGCGTTGTCAGCATTTTTGTAAATCCCACACAGTTTGGCCCTGACGAAGACTATATGAAGTATGCACGGGATTTAGACGGTGATATAAAAAAATTGGATAAATTTGGTGTACATCTTGTATTTGTACCCGAGACAGAAGAAATTTATCCAAAAGATTTTCAAACTTTTGTGGAAGTAGAAAAACTCGAGAACCATCTATGCGGACGCCACAGAAAGGGCCATTTCAGGGGTGTCGCTACCATAGTTCTAAAGTTATTTAATATCGTAAAACCACACATCGCAATATTTGGAGAAAAGGATTACCAGCAACTGAAGGTAATTCAAAGGATGGTAAAAGATTTAAATATCGATATCGACATCGTTAGCTGTCCGATCGTTAGAGACGAATCTGGTTTAGCATTAAGCTCTAGGAATTCGTATCTTTCGAGCGATGAGAAGGAATCGGCCAGGTCTATTATCAGAACGCTTCATAAAATGAAAGAAGAATTTGATACGGGTTCCAACCTATCGACAATGATAAAAGGGACAGGCGGAAAAATTCTAAAACAGTCTAATATTTTTGATATAGATTATCTGGAAATTTGTGATCCAGAAACGCTGGAGAGTAAGGATTTGGCCGAAAGGGGCGACTTATTAGCCATTGCGGTGAGGCTCGGTAGTACGCGGCTTATTGATAACATCAGGCTCTAAGGAGGAACAAGAAGATGGAGAGGGTACTCCTCAAATCAAAAATCCATAGGGTTACGGTAACTGAAGCGGACGTCGAATACGAAGGAAGCATAACGATAGATAAAAACCTGATGGATGCTGCTGATTTAAATCCCTACGAAAGGGTTGATATATTTAACGTGACTAATGGCCATAGATTTTTCACATATGTCATCGAAGGGAAGAGGGGATCTAACGCAATATGCGTGAACGGAGCGGCTGCCCATTTAGCAAGAAAAGGCGATTCGCTAATAATCGCAAGCTTCGCAACGTATGGTGACGAAGAATGCAGGCACCACGAGCCACGATTGGTATACGTTGATCTCAAGAACAGAATAAAAAGGATAAAACCTGAATTACCGAAGCTGAGTGTAGCCAAGAACTGACTATATTGCAATTCAAACTGTAATTAATTTATGAGATTTCGGGGTGACTTAGATTTTTTTTCAACCTTGACTCACTAAAATTTAATTAATCTGGGTATTCAAACCGCCTGGACAAAAATTAATAATTGCGAGGATTTTATATAATCTCACAAGCAGACCTCAAAAATTTGACACAAAAAGTCAGAAAAGACATTAAATATATTGACATAATCATTTTGAGAGGTTATAAATGTTAGCTATAAAAGGAGGAAGGATCAAGGGTGTACCTTAATCGTTTATTTCCCTCTAACGACCTTCTAATTAAATTCGAAAGGTTCGAAGAAATCACACTAAGGACGGAGAAGATTATATGAAAGCAGTGATACTAGCAGCGGGCAGAGGTAAAAGATTATATCCCTATACAAAATATATACCAAAGTGCCTACTCGACATCGGAAGCGAAACAATTCTTGAGCACCAAATAAATCATATAAGAGATTGTGGTATCGACGAAGTAGTAATAGTGGTAGGATTTGGTTTTGAAAAAGTTGAGAATTTTCTTCGGAATTACGATGGGTTAGGGATGAAAATAAAGACACTCTATAACCCCTTTTATCAATCTACCAATAGCCTCATTTCACTTTGGATAGCCAGGGGAGAAATGGAGCAGGATATAGTTGTTATGAACGGTGATGATGTTTTTGAGATTGAGGTGCTCGAACTGGCTCTTGGGGGCAGGGAAGAGAAGATCTGTTTGCCCATCAAGGTTAAAAAAAATTATGAAGAAGAAGATATGAAGGTTCATATGCGGGGAAAAAGAATTATCGAAATTGGTAAATCCCTAACAAACCGTTCATCCGCTGAATCGGTTGGTATTAGGGTTTTTAGAGACACCGGAGTCGAATTCCTTAAAAGAGCAATTGAAGAAGAGATGAGGATCGATGGCGCAGAAAATAAGTGGTATATATCTGCTATACACAGACTAATTAAGAAAGGGTATAAGATAAAATCACTCGACATCAATGATTTGTTTTGGATGGATGTAGATTATCCTAGTGACCTATTTAAAGCACGTTTCAATTCCAATAAATTTCTTAAGAAACCATTTACAGAAAGGATACTACGAGTTGTAGATTCGAATTAATTAAGATGGACCATGCAATAGTTGTAGCAGCCGGCACCGGCTTGGATGGGGAAAAGCTAAGCCCATTTGGTCAAATCGTATTTGGAGAAATACCCCAATTTAAACGTCTTATCATTACGGCTCAGAGGGCCGGTATAAAAAGATTTTCTATTATAATTGAAAAGGACGATACATCCTTAAAGAACCTACTGGTTAATGACAAACGGATAGAAAGCGATATCGAGTGGCATCCCCTTGGAACACCGGTGAGTTTTAGCTCAACTCCCTCATTAATTCTACAATCAAATCTGGTAACTACACCCAGTGCTCTATCAGATTTGATTAACCATAAAATCAATCAAGAAGAAATCTTACTACTGATAGACCAAGCTCGGGATGCGTGGCTAAAATCAAAAGGCGACCGTATAGAGGACATATTCCTAAGCGGGGGTAAAGCAGTTGGAGCCTTCATGGCTTCGGGCAAACTCCTCGAAAAATCTATAATGAACTCTATGGATCTTAAGTCCTGGGTCCAGGAACTAATCAGTAGAGATAAAGTAACATTCACAAATTTTTCAGATGGTTACTGGATGAGACTTACCTCGGATGACAAATCAGCTAAGATGGCAGAAGATCTTTTATTTTCACACGTCGGTAAAACAATGACCGGGTGGATATCAAAAAACATAAACAGCAAAATTTCTCTGCGCTTAAGTCGGTATCTAGTTCGCACGCCACTTTCACCAAACATGCTCAGCATTTTAATTAACATAATCGGAATGCTCTGTGGTCCGTTTTACGCGATTGGACACCCAGTATGGGGTGCCGTTTTTCTTCAGATTGCAACCGTACTCGACCGGTGTGATGGAGAGGTGGCTCGGATAAAGCTTTTGGAAACAAAGAGGGGCCAATGGGTAGATACCGTCTCGGACCAGTTGACTATACTCTCATTCATAATTGGTGTGACATTTGGATATTATAATATCACGAAGAGTCCGTTGGTTTTGGTATTTGGCGCGCTGAACCTGGGGATTTTTATATTCTTTTTAATCTGGTCATTCTATTTCCTACATAAATATACAAACTCCGGCAGTTTGGTATCATACTTCAAAGTGGATAAACTGGTAGGGAAAGAAAACAGGACGATCCTTCATAAATTGATTTTGATCATTCGTCCGATGGGCAGGAGGAACTTCTACTCTCTCGCCTTTCTAGTAGCCGCTATCTTAGTGGGTTATCCTCTGGTTTTTCTTGGTCTTACAATATCCTTGATACTATTTTTGATACACCAAGTCGAAGATATTATCTTGATCAAAAGACTAAAGCCTGCCACCTCAACCGAATGATATAGGCTTCCCTTGGAGTTTTCTTTGATGAATGAACCAACAAAATACACAGACACCGGTCAGTATTCTAAAGGAAACTCGTCAAACATAAATCAAAAAGAACCATATAACCCTCCTAAGAATTATGCACCGAAGTATATCTCAGCCATCATAAATTGGGCTGAGGGTCTCATTGAGAGGTTTTCAGTCTATGGCAACCCTCGTATCTATGACAATTCTATTTTCCCCTGGGTCAGAGAAGTAGAGGATGAATGGATGAAAATTAGAGCCGAGCTTGAAAATGTTATGCTAAGAAGAGAGGAGCTTCCTAATTTTCATGAAATAACGAGTCAGGCAAAGCCCATTACAAATGACAATCAATGGAAGACATATATGCTCGCAGGTTATGGATTAGAAGGTGAAATGAATTCTAAGAGCTGCCCCGAAACAGCTCGTATCCTGAAGAAAATCCCTGGTATGAAAACTGCTTTTTTTTCTATTCTTTCGCCAAATAAACATATCCCTGCTCATAAGGGACCCTATAATGGGGTGCTTCGCTACCATTTAGGCCTAATAGTACCTGAACCCAAAGAGCAATGCCGCATCCGTATCGGTGATGAAATAGTGCATTGGGAAGAAGGAACAAGCCTGATCTTTGATGACACGTTCAATCATGAGGTTTGGAATGACACATCTGGATTCCGGGCCGTCTTGTTCGTTGATTTCGTAAGACCAGTGAAATTTCCTATAAACATCCTGAATAAGATCATATTAAAAGCCGCTATATTCACACCTGTTATAAGAGAGGCTGCCGAGAACTACAAGAGATGGGAAAAGAAATTCTACAAGCAGTAAGGATTTTAAGGAATTAAACGGTTCTCAATTCATATTAGCAGTGCTTCTTTGGTCTATTTTTTCATTGCTTCTCATTGCTATTATTATAGATTAAAATAGCTAGAGATTCGGGATTTCTAAAAAGCATCATAAAGCAAAAAACAAGTATTCCAATTTTAACACCCCACGAAGAAAGCATAAATATGATAAGCTCTAGAAATCCGAACAAAACGATGCCTATTGTACCAGCCCAAAAGTCCATCTCATCAAGGGTTCTATTTATGAATATTATTAAGGGTGCGCTTATAAGAATAATGGCCCCAGTGAGCAATACAGCAGGTCTCCTTGATAACCTAAACTCATCTTGAAAAAACGATATTACCGGTTTGATAATAGCAACGGAAGAGGTCAATCCCGCAAATATCGCCGGAAGGCTGATGAAACCCAGGTTGAACACCCCCGATTTCGCGATTGATACAGCTCCTGCGATACCAAAAAAAGCGATAATATAGCGATAATATAAGGTATCATGAAGGCGCCACCCCCGTTTTCTGCAGCTTGGACGGGAAACCGCAAGAAATTTCCCAAACCAATCGCATTGCCGGCCATGGCTAAAATAAGTCCGGTCCTGCTTAGCCAAAACTCTCTTTTATTTGGTACCTTTCGTGGACACCGTGGTTTCTTAGCAAAAATCGCTGTTACTTTAAGTAATTATTTTCCATTTGCAAGAAGGAAAATCAGATAGCTAACTAATCTAATTCACTATGCTTTCCTGCTGTTACCAGCAAATTTATCGCTTCCTTTATGTACATCTTTCCTAGATCGGATCTTACCTTATGATTGCTCCAAATTTTTGGAAAGAAAAAAATGAGTTTTAATGCAAAAGTTAATAAATACTCTTGACAAACTTATTAATAGACTTATCTTAATATGCTTCTTATTGATAGTATAAGATAGCCAAATCCAAAAAATCTCAATAAGTCAGGATCAGAACTTATGGCTCAAAAGAAAAATCTGAGGAAACCTAAAAAAGTAATGAAAGATAAGAAGATCGCAAAAAAAGCATCTAAGAAAGGAGCTACAAAACCACTTGCCAAAAATAAAAAGGTGTCTAAAGCGACTCCCAAGCAGAAACAAAACAAAGGAAAAACATCAAAATCGCGATTCAAAAATCAAATTAAAGACATCCTCTTCCAGATGAGAAAGGAGCTTATTGATGACGTTTCTCAATCTATCAAGACGGAAACCGATTATCTCCGGTTTGACGTAGGGGACTTTTACGACCATGCGACGAGCGATAGGGCTCGTGAGTTATCTCTCATGCTCACCGACAGAGAACGACAGAAGCTCGTACAGATAGAAGAAGCCCTAAAGAAGATTGACGAAGGAAGTTATGGAATTTGCGAAAGCTGTGGTGACGAAATAGACGAGGAGAGGCTAATAGCAATGCCGTTTGCAAGGCTTTGCCTTTCATGCAAAATTGATTTAGAAACGCAGGGTAACTTATAATCAGTACAATAGCTCTTTTAGACTTATCGTATATGGTGCCCTTGCGATACCCTTTTCAGTAATAATAGAACTTATATTCTCATTTGGGGTGATATCAAAGGCAGGATTCAATACGTTGACTTCAGGAGCAATCCTATTCCCCATTATATGGGTAATCTCCTTTGTATCACGTTCCTCAATGGGGATTAGTTCCCCACTCGGGCAATCAAAATCTATTGTAGACATAGGAGCGGCTACATAAAACGGAATCCCGTGAACCTTCGCCAGAACAGAGAGTGAATAGGTCCCGATTTTATTGGCAACATCTCCATTTGACGCAATCCGGTCTGCCCCAACGATCACAGCATCTATCATGCCCTTGCTCATCACATATCCCGCCATACCGTCCGTTATTAGTGAAACTGGAACTCCGTCTTTATACAACTCCCAGGCAGTAAGCCTGGCACCCTGAAGAAACGGCCTGGTTTCCGTTACAATCACCTTAATCCTTTTCCCTCTTTCAATTGCATTCCTCACTACCCCAAGTGCGGTTCCATAATCTGCGGTTGCTAGAGAACCGGCATTGCAGTGTGTAAGAACGACAGAGCCATCCTCGATAAGCTGTCCACCCACACTGCCGATCTTCTTACATGTTTCAACATCCTCTTCGTATACCCTCTTCGCCTCTTCAACCAAGCTCATTTTTATACGCTCAATATCCCCTGCATAATTCTTATCTACTACATCCTTCATTCTTCTCAACGCCCAAAAAAGATTTACTGCCGTAGGCCTAGTCTTTGAGAGTACCATCGATATTTCTTCGAGCTCTCTAAGAAAATCACCTTTATCCTTTCCCTCACTTTTCAATGCGCCAAGTGCAACCCCCATCGCAGCAGCAACCCCGATAGCCGGAGCACCACGTATAACCATTTCCTTTATCGCCCTAGCTACATCTTCATATGTTAGACATTCTACGTAGGCTTCCTCCATGGGTAATTTCCTCTGATCGATCATCACTACCCTATCATCTTTCCATTCAATAGTTTTAAAGGAAGACATGTCGAAGACCTCTTATACAAGACCCGTTAACTCATACAAAAATCTCTTAAGTTTACGCCAGTGAAGATTTTAATCAACACCGAAAACCAAGGCTATCCAATCGCCATCCCTAAATTCTTCCCGTAAAATTAATGAAGACGTTTCCATTCCAATAAGCACCTCATCCCTTCTCGAAAACGGGATTCCCGAAAATATCAGCAAACCCTCCTCGCTCAACCTTGATTTGAGCTCATCCCTCATATTTAACAACTCCTCCACTGATATATTCGCAACCACCAAATCATATTTTCCTTTGATGCTTTCTATGTACCCACAAACCAGATTCACATTGTCGGAAATGGAGTTTATTTTCAAATTCTTTTTTGTCTCCCTTACAGCAATTTCGTCTATATCAAAGGCAACAACTCGTCTCGCACCAAGTTTCGCCGCAACGATCGAAAGTATTCCGCTTCCACAACCCGCATCGAGCACACTCTTAGAATCGGCATCTTCCAGCAAACGCTCGATGAGCTTTATACACAGTCTTGTTGATTCGTGATGACCGGTCCCAAAAGCCAGAGAAGGGTTAATTTCAACTACAATTTCTAGACCGGTTGGACGATATTTTTCCCATGGAGGTCTTATAATTATCCTGTCGCTGACCTTTACTTTCTCCAATTTCGTCTTCCACAAGTCCCAACTCGATTTATCAAATTCTTCCACATTCATATTATCGATTGAAATTCCCTGCATAATGCTATCCAAGAAGCCGACATAATCCTCTAACTTCTCCATGACATGATTAATATCAATAACCTGCGAGAAATATCCAGAGACCTCAACTTTCCCATTATCCAGTGGATCCTCGGCCACAGAAAAGGCATCGAGTCCGAGAAGAAAATCGGAAACTAATGATTTACCCTCTTCGGGGACAACGACAGACAATTTCACGAGTTTGAACATTATTCCTTCTCAATAGCCCATTTTTAATTAAATTAAGTATACATGAGTAAGGGGCTTACCTTTGCCTCCATTTCTGGGCTAGCAATATTCTCTTGCACCTTGGATGAGAGAAGGCCCCTTCAGGCTCATCCTTTTGGTGATTGACAATAAGTACATTTACAGATCATTCTCAAATGATATAATTTTTCCCATGGAGTTTTCGAAGCTTCGCTTTTTTAAGGACATTTTAGAAGGAAAAATAATCCAGCTTTTAGGCTCTGCAGGAAAGACCATGAGTCAAATGATCAACGAAGGCGACCCATTTCCCGACCCAGTCGATAGAGCTATGTCTGAATCCGGAAGAAACATTGAGCTAAGAAAACGTGATCGAGAAAGAAAGCTGATTCAAAAGATTACAAAAGCAATTCAAAAGACCGAAGATGGAACCTATGGTATTTGCGAAGAATGTGGAAATGAAATCTCCGAAAGTAGACTTAGAGTGAGACCAGAAGCTACACTTTGTATCAAATGCAAAGAAGAACAAGAAGAAAAAGAAAAGCAGTTTGGCTTATAAGGGAATTAATTACCTTCATCTTTTCCCCCCAAAAACAAAACCATCAAGAAAGTCAGCATCCGATTCTTTAATTATTCTCCATTTACCGTCTATCTTCTCAAATACAAGGTTTTCACTCAGTCTGAAGGCACCTTTATCCTTGTCAATTCGCAATTTCACATCCGTCCTCTGGGCAACATTCGCCGTGTTACCCTCTATATAAATGCTTTGATCCTTGCTACTTATTTGAATATCATCAAAAAGCGATACGTTTGTCTCAAACTGCTTCTTTAACGCATCAAGATCAATTACCTCGCCGTTTTTTTCCGCACGGTAGCCAGGCGAAATACATTCGAGATAGAGTTCAAGGTTTTTCGTTTCTAAGGCACTCTGCCTTTGTGAAAGTATCGATTCTATCCCTTTTCTATCAGAGTTGCCGCAAGAATCCAGCAATATTATCAAGCATATAATGAGTACGGATATTCTGATCATCCCTCTTTCGATTCTTCTTTCGTGTTGGTGTCAATTTCCTGCAGTAAACTTTCGGCTTTTTTCCGGTATTCCGTGTCAGGAAATTCATCTACAACCCGTTTAAGAGTAGCTCTAGCTAAGATATTATCACCCATTTTGAAATAAGAATTTCCCAAAAGATAAAGCGCTTCTTCAAACTCCTTTGTATCACTATACTGGCTCACAACCACATTATATCTATTGGCAGCAGCTTTGAAGTTTTTTCTCTTTGCATAATAATTACCTATATATATTTCACGCATTGCCAGCCTGTTCCGGCATCCTGAAATCTTTTCATTAGCTTTGCCTATCAGAGGCGATTCGGGATATTTTTCAACAAAAAATTCAAACCATTTCAGTGCTTCTCTCGTACTAGTAGGATCTCTATCCGGCTTTTTCACCTGCTTATAGTGCGAAAGTGCTAACCTGTACGTCGCGTAAGGCGCTTCTTCACTCCCCGGATGGCGTTTTAAAAATTCTTCATATTCTATAGCCGCTTGCTCATACTCTCCTTTTTGAAAATAGGCGTCAGCGGTTTTAAGTTCGGCAAGAATAGAATACTTGCTATATGGATCTCTTAGCTGTATCTCCTTTAATATCTTAAACAAGGTTTTATATTCCGTTCCAGAAAATACCCAGGGAAATCCCCTCTTTTTACTTTCAAGCATTTCAACAGCCTGCTGATACAGTTGTTCATCACTCAAACCCTGGTCAAGCCTCTTTTTCCCACAGCCAAATGATAACAGAACAAATAGTGTTAAAACTATAGATAATCCCTTCGATAATTTCATCATTTTAATATGTTTTACATCGTTAATGTGATAATAATTTCGTAACAATATACCAATTACGAAAATATTAAACAAATGATCAGAGTTTTAGTCCTGTTTATCACCTACCGGCTCAAGCGTTTAACATAAGAATTTTATCTAGATGAACATAACAGAAAATTATTATTCAATAATATTCCTTTTAGTTCCTAACCTAAATCTATCAGCAATTTCCCATTGTCTACATTAATTCCCTTTGAAAGAGCACTGTCATGATCGATACCGCTTTCAGCTAGCCTCAATACATAGGGCAATACCGAGTTTGACAATGATTCAGTAGCAGTTCTAGAGACGAGTGAAGGTACATTAGTAGCGCAGTAATGTATAACACCATCTAATTGATATACGGGTGACTCGAGGGTAGTCGGGCGACTTGTTTCGGAACATCCTCCCTGATCTATCGCTATATCAACCAAAACGCTCCCTGGTTCCATGACTTTGATCATATCTTTTGTTATAACTTTGGGCGCCTTAGCCCCCGGTATGAGAACGGCACCTATCACTAAATCTGAGTCACTCATTTCTTTACCTACCAACTCTGGATAAGCTGGCACCGTGCTAACCTTTCCCTCAAACCTTTCATAATAAAATTCTAGCTTTTTAACACTCTTATCAATGACAGTGACTTCTGCACCATTGCCTAATGCTGAAACCACCGCATTGTAACCTACCGTACCCCCCCCTATGACTGTAACCTTACCGGGTTTTACACCGGCCGTACCCCTTACTAATTTGCCCTTTCCACCATTCGGTTTTTCCAAAAAATGGAGACCAATTTGGATGGAAAGTAGTCCCGCAATCCTGCTCATAGGAATCAATATCGGGAGTGAGCCATCTTCTTCCTGAACTGTTTCGTAAGCGACAGCCCTTGATTTACTTTTAATGAGCGCTCCCAATAGCTCCTTATTTGCAGCAAGATGTAAAAAGGTAAATAGTATAAGATCCTTATGAATGAGATCAAATTCCTCAGGCAACGGCTCTTTAACCTTTAGAATCAGTCTAGACTTCGTAAAAACCTCTTCTTCATCACGTGCTATAATAGCACCTGCAGCCTTAAAATGTTCGTCGCTTATTCCACTTCCGTTTCCGGCCCCCTTTTCTAAGATGACTTTGTGTCCCCTTTGCACTAAGACATTAACAGTGATGGGTGTAACGGGAACCCTATACTCGTGGATCTTTCTCTCTTTGGGCACTCCAATTATCATATTTAACAAGTATAATCTTTGATTTTTATAAACATAACCTATTAAAATTATTAATACTAATTTTACCTAAAAACTCGGGTAATAATCGTTTACGTAGGAGATATGAAAATTATATTTTTATGATGATATAATTTAAGATGCATAACACTACAGAAAGCCGTCGGTGACCTTATTAAAAAAGACAAGACTAATGGTGCGATGACACACTGCGTCAGGGGATCGCTTCGCGGAGTTCAGGCTGAACCTTTATCCTAAGTCAAATCGAAGGATCGAAGTGCTCACAACAACTATGGAGAACATGTAGCAAGCTACTGGGAACTTTCAAATTCAATCCCATATCAAAAAGGCAAAAGGGTGCAAAATAGAGATAAAATGATCAGATTTATGGACGAGGCAAAAATATACGTTCGATCAGGCATGGGGGGAAAGGGATGTGTGAGCTTTAGACGTGAAAAATTCGTCCCCCGAGGAGGTCCAGACGGCGGTGACGGAGGTAATGGTGGTGATGTTGTGATCAAAGCAATGGCCAACAAGTATTCCCTTCTGGACCACAGATATAAACAGCATTACAGGGCAAAAAATGGTCAACATGGAAGGGGTAAGAATCAGCACGGGAAAACAGCACCGTCCCTGACAATCCCCGTCCCGATTGGCACAGTTGTCAAGAATTATGAAACGGACGAAATCATGGGAGACCTTACATTAGATGGTCAAGAAATAGTGCTGGCGAGGGGTGGACGAGGTGGGAGGGGAAACTCACACTTTAAAACGTCAGTAAACAGAGCCCCAAAGTATGCTGAGCAAGGTGAGGAAGGAGAAGAAAAGACCATCAAGCTCGAGCTCAAACTCCTTGCCGACATAAGCGTCATCGGTTTTCCAAACGCGGGGAAATCGACCCTGATCTCCAAAATATCTGCAGCACGTCCAAAAATCGCAGACTATCCCTTTACGACACTCACCCCAAATCTGGGAGTCGTAAGCTACGACGAGGGTAAAACATTTGTAGTAGCTGACGTACCCGGCCTGATAAAAGGGGCACATGCGGGCGCTGGTTTGGGCGTAAGATTCCTAAAACACATAGAAAGAACCAAGGTCATTATTCACCTTATCGATATATCACCCCTTACTAAAAGAGATCCTGTAGAAGATTACAAAATCTTGAACAATGAGCTTGAAGCATACAGCCCCGACCTTAAAAAAAAGCCTCAGATTGTCGCCTTAAACAAGATCGATATCAAGGAAGCAAATGAAGGACTGGTAGAGATAAGAAAAAGGTTTAAAAAAATTGGAGTCGAAGTCTTCCCCATTTCAGCGGTGACCGGAGAGGGAATAAATGAGCTGATCAGAGAGGTGGCTAGGCAATTAAAAGTTCTCGAGGCTCGGAATTCTATGTAGCATATTCAAATCGGGTTCACCCATCACCGTCACTGTAGGGTGCGATTCCTAGTAAATGACCCTGCGGGACGCGGCGGTCCATCAGTACCTAAACATTCAGTCTCGCATGTCATTGGTGTAAAAGCCAGGCATTCCGAGGACATAATGCGAAATATTATTAGCTTCACTTATCTTAATGTTCCATTAGAGCTTCTTTGTCTTGATACTGAATAGATCCTGACCTATCGTCAGGACTTGGTTCAGCACAGGTACAAAGAAGCAATCCTTCGACATCGCTCAGGACCAGGCTACCCAAAAATTCGCTAAAAATCATAAACTCCGACTAAAAAATTTAATCCAACCACAACCCGCAAATTTTTTTAACGTCTTCGTTTCTGATTTTCTTAATACTGAAACAAGTTCAGCACAGGCCGCAATTTTTGGAATGCCGCTCAAATCCTTTTCATTCAGTAAACCTATACTAAGCTATTCAAGAGAATTTATATCTTTCTTTTCAGGCTTCCAATTCTTTGTTTATCCTCTCCGCTGTTTTTTTCGCGTCTATTATCGCATATATCCACAATATAAGCCCGGCCACTGTATAACCTAGAACGATATATAATGTCGACATGTCAGCCGTTGAACCCACAGACTCCATAATAGCCTCAAGTGGGTTAATCAAAAGGAAATTAATAATCAAATTCAGAACGATAAGAATCACACCCTTTGGTATCTGCTTGACATAGATATGTCCAAGACCAGGAAATATCGCGGAGAGAATAAGAGCAATAGTAGGATTCTTTCTTTTTTTTTCGTCAGCCATTTTTCTTATCTCCATATGAATAACGATCTCTATTATCGCATTTTTTGAGACATATTCTAACACATAAGGAGAAAATTATATCCCCGGTTTTTTCTTTGATTATTTGGCTGATAGGACGTAGAATAAATAGCATCGTCAGTTTAAAGGAATCCTAAGAGTATCTCAAAGATTATAACACTCACAGTAGACCCTATTATAATTACAAACGATAAAAAGCTAATCTTAGTAAAAAGGAGTTTTGACCCCTATAAGGACCAGTGGGCATTTCCAGGCGGAATCGTCGAATACGGTGAAACTGTCGAGAATGCGGCAATAAGGGAAGCAAAAGAGGAAACCGGTCTCGATGTAAGAATAGAAAAGCTTCTCGGTGTCTATTCCGATCCAAAGAGAGACCCCAGGGGTCATTATGTGTCGGTTTGTTTTCTATGCGAGCCGGTGGGTGGAACATTAAAGACTAGTGAGGAAACAAAAGAGGTAAAGGCATTTACAAAAGAGGAATTGATATCGCTAGAACTTGCATTTGATCATAGAAAAATCCTCGCCAACCTAAATTTAATCTGAATCATCAAGATTATGTCCGTAAACGCTACCCAACGTGGGAAGTCGTTCAGAATCTCCTGGGAGCCCACCAGTCCCTGCCCTGAGCCTGTCGAAGGGTCGCCCCTGGTGTGGTAATTTGCAACGAGCAAGCATGTACTGAGCAATGCCGAAGGTTTGCCGGTGGGAATATAAATCGTCACTAGCAAGCCTGCACTGAGTCCAACCGAAGGGACTCGTGACCTACCCGACGGTTTTTTCACTCATTTATTAAATCGGGTAGCCCGCCAGTCTTGCTGGCGGGGCTATAATTATAATTATATTGTGTCAAAACTAAAACGCTATAATGTTGAAAACTACGTCTACTTCGTTACTTCAAAAACACTAAATAATAAGCCGATTTTTCTTAACCATGCGTATGCAGAATTATTCATTAACAACCTATTCTCTTGTAGGCAAAGGTATGGATTTCTACTTTTGGGATTCGTCCTAATGCCTGACCATTTTCACGCCCTAATAATGCCAAAGAAGGGTTTTACGATATCATCGGTGATTCAGAAAATTAAGAGCTTATTTGCTTACAGGTTAAGAAGACTCGGTGTCAAAGGTACCATATGGCAAAAGAGCTTCTATGATTTTGGGATTTATTCAGAGGAAAAGTGTAGGCAGAAGCTAGATTATATTCACGCAAATCCCGTAAGGAAAGGGATAGTTGATGATCCGGTTGATCACAGGTTTTCGTCTATGAATTATTCCGACCAAATGGACGTGATTGATTAATCTAATGCAACGAGCAAGACTCGTTGCCTACCCAAAGTGCGAACTTCAGAACCCCCTCGGGTAGTCCGCCAGTCCCTGTCCAGCACAGTCGAAGGATGCAAGCCCTACGTATGACCGCGCTTCGACCCTTCGATCAGACTCAGGGCTCAGCGCGAACGGATTTAACTCTTGACTCACCAATCGCTAGGCGGGACTTTCCACTCCCGCTTCAAGGCCTCTGTACCCCTTCGAACCCCCCAAATCTATGTCGCAACAACACCGGAAACACTACTGCAAGCTACAAGGGATTCGCTTGTTAAATCGGCCTTTCAAAAATTGCAGCCTGTGCTGAACCAAGTCCTGACGATAGGTCAGGATCTATTCAGTATCAAGACAAAGAAATAACCGCAAATAATAGATAGTCAGTGGATAACCCAGCAGCAAGCTGCAGGACATTAACGAGTTAACTTCTGTGAATTAATTGCATTCAAGGAGCAGTTTTCTCAGCTCTTCACCGGGCTCGGGAGCCCTCATAAATCTTTCTCCGATAAGTAAAACATTTACACCCTCCGATTTCAATCTCTTTATATCGGCGCTAGACCTTATACCACTTTCGCTGACGATGATTTTATCCTTTGGGATTAATTTGCAAAGTTTTAAAGAAGTCTCAAGACTCACATCGAAAGTCTTTAGGTCCCTGTTGTTTATCCCGATTATTTTGCTACCCGCTTGAATCGCTTTATCCAGTTCCGCTTCGTCATGTATCTCCACTATTGCATCCATATCCAATGAATGACCAAGTTCCAAAAGTTTTTTTAGAATCGTTGAACCCAAAGCAGCTACTATAAGAAGAATCGCATCGGCTCCATAAAATCTCGATTCATAGACCTGGTAAGGATCAATAATAAAATCTTTTCTCAAAAGGGGTATTTCTACAGAAGATCTAACATCCCTCAGGTGATTTAGGCTACCCTTAAAAAATCTAGAATCTGTAAGGACTGATATAGCACTAGCTCCGCCTCTCGCATAGCTTATTGAAATCTCAACAGGATTAAAATCCTGTCGCAATACCCCCTTCGAAGGAGAAGCACACTTAATTTCAGCTATAACCTTGGTACTTCCATTAGGACTTATGCTCTCATAGAAGCCCTTTGTCTTCTCAAGATTTTGTAACTCACTTTTCAGGAAATCGATTGGTTTGGATTTTTTGGCCCTCTCAACCTCGACCCTTTTGTTTTCGATGATCTTGTTAAGAATCATGTCGGAGAAGATGTCAGGAATTTGCTGCTATTTAGTTATCTTTCCAAGAAACTGTAAATTTGGTCAGGCTATTTAGTTTGTTTAATGCGCTCCCAGTATCAATCGACTCTTCTGCCAAAGCAACCCCCTCTTTCATATCGGATGCTTTTCCCGCGACAACTAGAGCTGCCGCCGCATTCAAAACTGAGATATCCCTTTTTGCTTCTCTCTCTTCGCCTTTGAGGACTGACAGTAAAGTCTTCGCATTTTCGACAGTATTCCCACCCCTTAGCTCTTCCAATTTCCTCCTTTTGAAACCCAGATCTGCGGGATCAAGTTGATACGCTTTAACCATTCCATCCTTTAACTCAGCTATGTCCGTCTTTCCCGTAACAGTAATCTCATCGAGTGAGTCGGAACCGTATACTACCATTGATCTTACGCATCCCAAGTTCCGGAGCACCTTAGCCATAGGCTTAAGTAAAACCCCGGAATATACCCCCATAACCTGATGTTTAACACCAGCGGGATTCGTAATTGGACCCAATAAGTTAAATATTGATCTGATGCCTATATCCTTCCTCGGCTGAGAGACAAATCTCATCGCCGGATGATAAATTGGAGCGAAAAGAAAGACAATTCCCACTTCGTTCAGACAATTTTCGGCTCCCGCAGGAGAAATATTTATATTGACACCCAACTCTTCTAAAACATCGGCACTACCTGACTGACTGGATACAGAGCGATTCCCATGTTTTGCAACTGGAACTCCAGCCCCCGCAGTGATTAATGAAGCAACTGTTGAAACATTAAAAGTCATTTGCTGATCGCCTCCAGTGCCACAAAGGTCCACAACAGTGCTGTGTCTCGATATAATCCTCTTTGATTTATTAATCATTACCTTGGCAGCACCCGTAATCTCTGGTATGGATTCCCCTTTCATCCTGAGTCCCACAAGCAGTGCAGAAATCTGGCTCGGAGTCGCTATCCCCTCCATCATCTTCTCCACTACCTCAGACATCTCATCCTCTTCAAGGTCAATTCTCTCAACAACTTTATAAATCGCCTCCTTCAGCATTTCAGAGCTCCTGTCTTTCGAGTGCTATCCTAATTCTATCCAGAATTCCGTTGATGAATGATCCTGACTCTTCTGTCCCAAATTTCTTTGCCAGTTCCACGGCCTCGTTTATGGTAACAGGGGGCGGTATATTCCTCAAGTATGCCAGCTCGTAGATCGCCATGCGTAGAATATTTCTGTCGATCGTTGGCATACGTGATAGTCGCCAATGCTTTGAATACTTATTTATGATACAATCAATGCCATCCATATTTTCACATGAACCTGCTATAAGAATGGTCGCAAACTCTTTTACCTCTTCGTTGATTGAAGCATCTTTTGCCGACCAGAATAGATCGACCTGTTGTTTTATATCTGAGTGGTCCGAGCGGGTTTCTCTTTGGGAGTCGTATTGGTACAGAAATTGAAGTGCAATTTCTCGAGCTCTTCTCCTTTTACCCATGTTAGCGGGATATTATTTCTTCTTTGGAAGAACCTTCTTAAGATTTGCCATCTCTATGGCGCTAAGAGCAGCCTCTCCACCTCTATTTCCAGCCTTAGTACCTCCCCTCTCAATAGCCTGTTCTAAGGTTTCTGTGGTTAACACACCAGAAACAATTGGGATGCTATATTCCAAACTTAATGAAGCAAGATCATTAATAACAGTCGAGGATAAATAGTCGAAATGAGGGGTTTCTCCTCTTATAATTACCCCTATAGCAATTATTGCGTTGTAAATTGAAGAGCTAGCGGCTACCTTCGCAGCAAAGGGAATCTCAAATGAACCAGGCACCTTGATAATATCAACATCCGACTCCGAAGCGTTATGCCTCTTAAGCACATCCATTGCACCTTCAACCATGTGATTTGTAATAAAGTCATTGAACCTGCTCACGACAATAGCAAATTTAAGCCCTTTTGCGTCAAGTTTTCCTTCATAGATCTGAGGCATGTGCTTCCCTTCTCAGTCTACCATCGATAAAAGGTGTCCGAGTTTGTCCTTTTTTACCTTGAGATAATTGGAGTTTCTTTCATTAGGCGGGATCTCGATAGGTACCCTTTCAACGATCTGAAGACCAAAGCCCTCTAGTCCCTTTATCTTTTTGGGGTTGTTAGTCAAGAGCCTCATATTTCTCACACCGAGATCATACAGAATCTGTGCGCCTATACCGTAATCCCTCAAATCTGGTTTAAATCCCAAAACTTCATTAGCCTCTACTGTATCAAAGCCATTATCCTGAAGCGCATACGCCTTTATCTTATTGATCAGGCCAATTCCTCTTCCCTCCTGACGCATATAGAGAACAACACCCATTCCCTCCTCTTCAATTATACGCATCGCCTGACGAATTTGCGGACCACAATCACACCTCAGTGAACCAAACACATCGCTCGTCAGACACTCGGAATGCACCCTCACGAGTATATCCTTTTCAGAATCGATTTCTCCCTTTACGAATGCAACATGATGCTGAGGATCTATTTCATTCTCGTAGACTATTGTTTTGAAGTCCCCAAAAGAGGTCGGGACAATAGCCATTGCAGCCCTTCTCACCAGGCACTCGGCCCTGAGTCGATAACTGATAAGCTCTGCGATTGTTACTATCTTGATATCATGCTTTTCTGCAAATGTTTCTAGATCGGGCAATCGTGCCATGTCACCGTCATCTTTCATAATCTCACAAATCACCGAAGCAGGTTGCAATCCTGCAAGTCTAGCAATATCAACAGATCCCTCAGTGTGTCCAGCCCTAACCAGTACGCCTCCCTTCCTGCAAATAAGTGGAAAAACATGCCCCGGCCTGACAAAATCGTCTGGCCTAGCGTGGTCCGAGATTGCTAATTGAATAGTGAAAGATCTGTCATAGGCAGATATACCAGTCGTAATTTCTTTTCTCGCATCGATCGGAATTGTAAATGCGGTATACTGAGGAACCGTACTGTTTTCTGGTTTAATTAGTTGGAGGCTTAGACAATCCGCCTTTTCTTGAGTAATCGCTAAGCATATCAATCCCCTACCGTGTTTTGCCATAAAATTTATTACTTCAGGTGTGGCAAACTCAGCAGCGATAACGAGGTCACCCTCATTTTCCCTGTCCTCATCATCCACAAGGATGACCATTTTTTTATTCCTAATGTCTTCAATAACCTCTTCAATCGAAGAAATCGCCATATCACTGCCTTCTTATCTCTTGAAAAGAAGAAAAGGAGCCTAAATTTGTAGACTAAAATAATAAGCTAATAAGTGATTTTGTCAACTAAATCACGTAATATCAAATGTATCGATCCTTAAAGATAGGAAACCACAATTAATGATTTTTTTTGTCAAACCATACCGTGAATTATAGAAACACCTTGGCACATTCGACATTAATATAAAGCAAAGTAGGAGTTGTCAGTTTGTCAACCTAAAATCTTCCACAAGTTCCTTAAATTTCTCATTGTAAAAAATCCCGCCGTCAGAAAAAACAATGAAAGCTCCAACTTTGTTATGGTTCTCCAGAAAATTGATTGCCCTCTTCCTCCCCATAGCAAACAGTGCCGTTGAATAAGCATCGGCAAGGGTACTATTACCTTCCATAACCAAAGTTATACTTTGAAAATCATTTCCAGACGAACCCACTTCGGGAACAAGAATGTGGTGATAACTCTTCCCACCCACCTTCACCCTTCGTTCATAATCACCGCTTGTTGAGATTGATAGATCCTTTCCTCCGTTTGTAAAAGAGGCTATAAACCCCTCCCTCCTGGGATGTTTAACATATATAATCTGATTATTTCCGAATACCCTTAAGTCACCCGAAATGGATACAGAACCCTTTGTAATTCCTCGCTTCTTAAGCATGCCTACAGCCTTATCCACCGCAAATCCTTTTCCAATTCCACCCAGGTCCAGCATCATTCCTTCCTTTTCAAGAAAAGCCTTATTATCATGTAAACTAAGCAGCCTAAAATCAACCAATTTCTTTACCTCATTTAAGTTATCAAATCTTCTCACTTTAGAATCCTCCCTGCCGAACCCATAAAACCCAATCGTGAGTGCACCGATTGTAGGGTCAAAAGCCCCTTGAGTTTCCCTAGCTACCTCAACAGAAATTTCGAGGACTTCTTTCAATTCATTACTAATATCTACGATATTTTCCCCTGAATAACGGTTAATTCTAGAAAGTTCGCTGTCCTGATCAAAGTCAGACATCAAGCCTTCTAAATACCTCATCTTTGAAAATGCATTATCCATATCTTCGTTCGTTCCTTCGTATAACACGATTCTAGCATGTGTTCCCATAAGAAACTGAACCCTTTCCAGTGGTCTCTCGTTGAAACAGGTGGATAACAAGCCCAGATTGAAGCATAGTAATACAAAGATTCTGATTCTCCTTAACATTCTAAAACCATATAATTTGTAGTCTGCCTTGTACAACTCTGCGAATTAGCTGATAAAGCACACCTTGACTTTTTAATGCAAAAATGTAATGTAAGGTTTTAGTTAAATTATATATGGGAGAAGTGAAATGGTCATTTTCTCTGGGTTAATTACAAAAGACGACGAATTGGACAAAGAGGAAGAAGAGGAATCTGACGAAGACGAAGACGAGGTATGGGGTGAAGATGACGAAGATTTTGACAATGAAGAAGAATGGGAAGAGGAGGAGGAGGAAGAAGAAACCGATGATGAAAAAAGCATAAATTGATAAAGCTATAATTAGAGATACTTACACCGAAATTTAAAACACTTACCTAGACATATATCCATCTTTTTCTTGATCAAAATCCTTTTAATTCAAAATTACTATTAGAATAACCAATCTTTACTTGAGTATTTTTAAATAACCTGAATTTCCTTTTTTAGCATGCCCGGGGCCGGGGTCGAACCGGCACGGGCCGTAAAGCCCATTGGATTTTAAGTCCAATGCGTCTGCCTATTCCGCCACCCGGGCTAATTCATGTAATGCATGATTTTAATTTAGAGTAAAAACACTTGTTGAACCCAATTAAATATTCTTAGTGGAGGCGGCGCCCGGATTCGAACCGGGGCATTGCGGTTTTGCAGACCGCTGCCTTACCACTTGGCTACGCCGCCCTGATCAATAATTGCGATAGTATGAATAAAATTTATCGGCTTTTCAAGTTG
>DASWID010000131.1 GCA_036397855.1 Thermodesulfobacteriota bacterium
CTACGAGGTTAACACAATCTGGTCATTACAGAAGAAGATATTTATCTATTTTTTCCCTTTCTTCGTCTTTATACTGAAACAGGCATGTCCTGATGTAGATCAGGATTCAGCACAGCGTACAAAGAAATAATCCTTCGATCCCCTTCGACCAGGCTCAGGACAGGCTTCGATAAACTCAGTACAGGCCCTTAGATAAATCTCAGGGCTCAGACAAGGCTGTCCCCTTGTTGTCATTCCCTTATGCTACCCGATAGAGACGTTCGAGTACGGGCTTAATAGGGAATCCATAGCCTGTCCCCGCACGTTTGTGGCGGGGATGGATCCCCGATAACTATCCTCGGGGATGACATAACGACTAAAAAATTTAATTCAACCCCAACCCGCAAATTTTTCTATACGTCTTCGTTTCTGATTTTCTTGACGCGATTTTTGGAATGCCGATTGAATCCATTTCGTAAAGACAGGAGTAGTGGATTCCCTCTTAATGCATAAGGGAACGACAAAGGGGCCTGACTACCTGTGAGATTGCTTCGCTTCGCTCGCAATGACAAATGAAACCCTGTAGCAAGCTACAGGGAAGCATCAAGTTGAATTGATAATATTTTGGATTATTCTACCCTCTTACAAATGATCAGTATCATTATCCCTACTTATAACGAATCAAAGACTATTGACCTCACACTCAGCAAACTTTCAAAGGTTATTCCCCAAGATTGTGAAGTTATAGTAATAGATGGTTTTAGCAATGATAACACCCAAGAAATCGTTAAGAATTTCAACCACGTAAAACTCTTCAATTGTAAAAAGGGGCGTTCAGTCCAGATGAATTTTGGAGCTCAGAAAGCTTCAAAGGATTTTTTGTTATTTCTACATGCAGATACTATATTAAACTCGAATTGTATTGAATATCTAACAAAAGAATTGAAATCAAACACGATAGTCTGGGGATGGTTTTCAATAAAGTTGAATAATAATAGGGTAATATACAGGTTTATCGAAATATTTGCTAATTTACGTGCTAGACTCACAGGTACTCCCCTTGGAGACCATGCAATTTTTGTCAAGAAAGGTATTTTCGATAAAATAGGTGGATTTCCCGACATTCCTCTCCTGGAGGATTTGGAGTTTGTAAGAAAACTCAAATGTATATCCAGGGGCAAGAGAATCAATACATCTGTTATAACCAGTGTCAGAAGATTTGAAAATTCAGGAATTCTAAAAACATGTATCAAAATGTGGATGATAAGACTTCTTTATTATCTGGGTTTTTCAACACAAATATTGGTGAGATTTTACGATGATTCTCGTTAAATATTCAGCAAGCTACGCGTGGCACTGATTAGAATTTCACTAAATAATCAATCCACGTCGTATCCCATTACTGGGATTTTATCTTAGACAACAACAACTGCTTCAGTCTCAACCTCACATCGGGAGTCACAAATGATTTCTCACTGAGTTTACCCGTTAGCCTTAGCATCTTCTTATATGTATTCACAAAAGCCATACACTCCGGACACATATCCATATGCTTCTCCAACTCAACCAGAGTCTCATAATCTAACTCGGCTTCTATGTATCCCATTATGTTATCTACTATATCCTTACACAACATTATCTTAGTTTACCCCATTCATCGAAATAATCTGAAAGCTTATCCCTTAAGAATAGCCTTGCCCTGTGCAGTCTAGATTTCAAAGCAGGAATAGTTAAATCCAGAATATTTGAAATCTCCTCATTCGACAACCCTTCTACATCCCTTAGATGGAAAACAACTCTATAAGTCTCAGGAAGCTCGTTAATTGCTTTCTCAATTAATTCAAGGGCTTCTTTACTGAAAATCAAAAAATCGGGTCTGCTACTCCAATCCTTTGCTTTAATTCTCCCCATCAATGTCCCTTTTTCGTCATAAGGGTCATAACTTTCCAGACTTAATGTACTCTCATACTTCTTTTCGGCCCTTAGATGCATAAAGCTGGTATTTACGGTTACCCTATAGAGCCAGCTTGAGAACTTCGCCTCTCCACGAAACGTATCTGCCTTTGTTATTAGAGTAAGAAATACCTCCTGGAGAACCTCTTCCGCGCTGGTTGGATTACGAGTTATCCGTAATGAAATTCCATAGATCTTATCTACATATCGATTAAATATCTCTTCAAAGGCTCCTTGATTATTTTCCCTCGAGAAAAGATCAACAAGTTCACCATCTGTCGAGTCGGCAAATTTAGCTCCTCTACGTTCAGCGTCTTTAACAAAGTTGAATAATGATCTAAGGGATCCCGCTCCCACAAACTTTCTCCCGACATAAAATCCTTTCGTTTATACCCCTATTTTTTTAAGCATAAACCAAAATACTTTACTTGTTTTTCCACAAATTTCTATTTAGTAAAAGATAAAAACCCTGAGTCATTTATTTGTAATTTAGAGAAAGGCTTCATATAATGATAATTATTTGGATAATTTAGTTAAGAAGGTATATAGTCATAATAACAAAAAATAGAAGTTTGAAAAAAAAACTAAAATTCCACAATCTTTCGCCATCATATTTCCATTTCAACAACTACAATATCCAACTAAAATTACAATTATTCTTGCTTTGTAAAGAATAAGGAGGAAAATCGTACATGCATCAAAAACCGAGTACCCTTGGTGAGCTAAGGTCAACCGAGTACAAAGTGTTGTCCGTAAAGGAGGAAATGAGGAAGAATTTAATAATTAAGCTAAAAAAAAGAGAACAAATTTTCCCAAACATAATCGGATATGAAGATACCGTGATTCCTCAACTAGAAAACGCAATATTAGCAGGCCATGACATAATGTTCATAGGTGAAAGGGGTCAAGCAAAAACAAAATTGATCAGGAGTCTAATAAATCTTCTTGACGAAGAGGTACCAGTTGTCAAAGGTAGTGAGATAAATGATAATCCTTATTCTCCTGCATCAAAACTTAGGGATATAGTAAATAGTTTAGGAAACGAAACGGAAATCTCCTGGATAAAACGAGAGGATAGATACGGAGAGAAACTGGCCACGCCGGATGTCTCCATTGCAGACCTCATAGGAGAAGTTGATCCCATAAAAGTTGCTGAAGGAAGATACCTCTCTGATGAACTCACAATCCACTTCGGTCTCATTCCGAGAAGTAATAGGGGAATTTTCGCGATAAACGAATTGCCGGACCTCGTTGAGAAAGTTCAGGTTGGTTTGTTCAACATAATGGAAGAAAAAGACATTCAAATCAAAGGATATAAAATACGCCTTCCCCTTGATATCTGCATAGTAGCTACTGCTAATCCTGAGGATTACACAAGTAGGGGAAGAATCATTACTCCACTTAAAGATCGTTTTCAATCACAGATAAGAACACACTATCCGGCAACCATTGAAGATGAAATTAAAATTATGGAGCAGGAAGCGCGGATATTGCCACGGGATGGTTATTGTGTGAAGGTTCCCAAATTTCTAAAGAATATAATCGCTGAGATTACTTTCCAGGCTAGGGCGTCACACGAAATAAATCAACGCTCGGGTGTAAGCGTAAGAACTACCATTGCCAATTACGAAACGATGATTGCAAACGCGGAAAAAAGGGCAATTAACATTGGAGAAAGAGAGGTTGCACCACGAATCACAGATTTGCCAGCACTGATTCCCTCTACTGCCGGAAAAATCGAATTAGAATACCTGGGCGAGGATACATCCGAGGTCAATGTGATAGATAATCTCATCAAACGTGCAATTAAGAACGTATTCGATTCTTACTTCCCTACACATAACATATTTCCTGAATTACTTGAAAGCTTTGAACACGGGTATGTAGAAGTGGCTAATACAATGCCTTCAGACGAATACCTTGTTGGACTTAAGGAAATAAAAGGCTTGGAGAAATGCATTAACAGACTTGAGATTGACAATTCCTCAGCAGAAATCGCTTCTGCCATTGAGCTAATCCTTGAGGGACTTCATCTAAGCAACAAGCTAAACAAAGAAATTATCCAGGGAAAGATTATCTATAAATGAATACGACCTACAGGTATTTGAAATGGGACGGACTTAAGAAGGAGTTTAATTTCCACGCTCAGGATCTGTTGCAAGAATTTGCAAATTTTCTAATGGAGGGATGGTCACCCGAGGAAGCGTTTGAGTGGATTCTTAAACAAGGTATAAGTGGGTCAAACATACGGGTAATGGGAATTGATGATCTCCGTTCTGAATTCTCGAAATTCAGAGAGGCTCAATTCAACAATTACAATCTTCATAATTCCCTCTCAAAGATAAATGAGGAGCTTTTGAAAATTGTAGATAAGGAGTTAAGCGCAATAAGGAGGAAACTATCTAATAACTCTTATGAATATAAAAACAGGGAGAATTTCCTTGAAAATCTTCCAAAGAAAATTAGTTTAGCAGTTGGAGCTCTTTCAAACTATGACTTTTTCAGTACAGAAGCTAAGACTAGCTTCAACGAACTAAAGAAAAAATTGGATAAAATTATGCAAGTCGAGAATTTCATCAATAGATATGGTGACAAATTTCGCGGAGAACGCTCTATTGGCTTTGATGAGACCCTGGAGCTAATAGGAAAATTCGAGGAAATTGAAACAATTGAACACAACCTAATATCAGGTTCTTTTGACAAGATAAATCTTGAGGACCTAAGGGGGATCTTAAGCGAGCAAGGCTACAATTCGTTTATTTTTCTTAAAGACCTTAAACCATATTTGCAAAATTCAGGTTTGATAAGAAAATCTGCAAAAACAATAGAGCTAACTCCAAAAGGGATCAGAAAAATAGGGGAAAGAGCACTGAGGGATATCTTCTCATCGATGAAAAAACATCAATTTGGAGGCCACGAGACCACAGAACAAGGTTTCGGCACAGTAAAACCCGAAAACTCAAAAGAATATGAGTTTGGTGATCCCTTTAACCTAAATGTCGTTGGTACACTCAAAAATTCGCTCCTTCGCCGAGTGAGTGGAAACACCATAAAAGTAGAGCCAGAAGACTTTAAAATCTACGACATGGAGTATCACACACAATCCACGACTGCGGTTCTCCTAGACCTGAGCTGGTCAATGAGCTTTCAGGGAAGATTTCCAGCCGCGAAACGTGTGGCACTGGCACTTGATAATCTCATAAGAACACGATACCCCAGGGATAATTTTTATATAGTCGGCTTTTCAACAAGAGCCAGAGTCCTATCCACTGACCAGCTCGTGAAAACAACCTGGGATTCGAATGACCCTTTTACTAATATACAAGAAGCCTTAAAACTGGCTTCTAGGCTTATAAGAAAACACAGAACACCAAACAGACAAATAATCCTCATTACCGATGGCCAGCCAACGGCATACTTCTTGGACGGGTACCTGCAAGTTGAGCTCCCCATGTTTTTTGGAGGGCTGAGCCCAAGAGCAACCTTTGAAACACTGAAAGAGGTTAAAAGCCTAACCAGGCAGGGAATCACGATTAATACATTCATGCTTGACGATAGCTCCTCTCTCAGAAGATTTGTAGAGGATATGACTCGGATAAATAGGGGAAGGGCATTTTTCACGACGCCTACCCGGTTGGGGAGGTTCCTCCTTGTTGATTACTTGAAACGAAAAAGAACGCTTATTTAAGGTCCTACAGGCTATTATTCACATTTGTACTTTTTGGAAAGTTGATACACAGAACTCAGATTTTCGTCAAATTCTTTTTCGTCGTGGTCTCTAGCCTGTATAAGTGCATAATCCCAATCACACACAAATGTAATTACCCTGGACTCGGATTTTTTAATATTTAAGAACTCAGGTCTAATGGATGATATACTAATAAAAATTGTCCCATTGTACTCTTCTTTTTGCACTATATTTGTGAGATAATGGGGTAAATGGAGATGACCGGACAGCCACATATCGACTTTATATTTTTTTAATACTTTAGTAAATCTTCCTGAGTCAATTATCTGCCTATCTTTGAATTTGGAAAAAGGGATTCCACTTCCATTGAGCGGCGCATGCGTCACCACCACTATGATCTTATCCTGATTGTTAATGACTAAGTCTCTCCACCAACGAAAAGTTTCATCTGATATTTCACTTGGTTTTCCCCTTTCCTCGTCGGACATGAATATGAATAGAATATTTCCTTTCATTACAGAATAGTTAAATTTTTCTCTTATCTCTTCTCGATAGAGCTTTCCCAGATCTGTTTTTAAATCATGGTTACCAGCAATCTCGTTCCAATCTTTTATGTATGAAAGATTCCTGGTTGATAGATACCAATCATATGTCCCTGGATTAGCTCGATTTGCTATATCACCCGCCACTATAGCCATGTCTATGCCAAGCACATTATTATTGATGTCTGTTACGGCATCCTTAAACGCCTCTCTTTCCTTACTGTTTCTAGGTTGAATATCGGAGAGTGCCCAGATCTTAAAAGTTTTCTCGGGATCATTCCAGATTTCATCCTGGGTTTTGACACCAGCAGTATTACCCGCATAACATGCGGTAGGAAATTGAAGAATCATCATAAAATGAAATATATGCTTTAGAATTGGATTCATTTAAGACGTCGGTGGTTAAAAAACATGGATTGGACTAATGTGATCGCAGTAAACCTATGGCGTGTTCACCACTTACATCCTTAATCTCAACTTCAACCTCATGACCGATCTTCAAATTCATATCCGGAATCACAACACTCATGTAATTTCGTGACGTCCCTCTGGCTCCCTTCTCCACTATCACAGGCATCGTTTTGCCGATAAAACCTCGGTAGAATTTATGCTTCTTTGCTGTACCCAGATCCCGTAGAGTCCTGCTCCTTGTCTTTTTTATCTCTACAGGGACCTTGTTTGATAGTTTGCAAGCTGTTGTTCCCTTTCTGTCCGAATAAGGGAAGACATGAAAATAGGTTAATGGAGATTCGCGTAATAATTCGAAAGTATTTCCGAATTCACGGTCAGTTTCGCCAGGGAAACCTACCATAACATCTGTGCCAATTGCTGCATCCGGGAGCTTCTCACGTATAAGATCAGTAACATATTTGAATTTGTCAGGGCTGTATCTCCTCCTCATTCTCCTCAGTTCCTCGGGATCTCCGCTTTGAAGTGCTACGTGAAAACTCGGGCATATGGTCTCTGAAGATGCAACGAACTCGATCAGCTCACGAGAGATATCCGCGGGGTCAAGCGAGCTGAGCCTTACCCATTTCAAGACCATAGATGTCTCGATCTCTTCCAGCAAATTCAGGAGGTTCGATTCAATATCCCTTCCGTAACTGGCAAGATGGATGCCGGTAAGTACAATTTCCTTGTAACCCTCATCGGCAAGTGTCTTCATCCGTTCCAATACCTCGGCTATACCCAGGCTTCTGGATCTGCCTCGTGCAAATGGTATAACACAAAAAGAACACCTGTAATTGCAACCATCCTGTATTTTTAGAAAAGCCCTGGTTCGATCCGGGAAATACCTTATGCCGGGAGATTCAAACTGTCTGTGTTTCTCTTTCAGAAAGTCCGACACAAAAACATTGGGTTCGGTTTGCTTCTTGCCATCCCTGATAATCTTAAGGAGAGAAGAAAACTTATGTGAGTTGCCGACAATGTAATCGACTCCTTTAACATTCCTAAGCTCGTCCGATGATACCTGTGAATAACAGCCAGTTACAACGACAACGCCATCGGGATTCGCCCTCTTGGCACGATAAATGTAATTCCTTGCCTCCGAGTCGGCCTTGTGTGTTACGGTACACGTATCGATTACATATATGTCCGCATCTTCAGAGAACGGAACCCTCTTATACCTGCTCTCCGGTAGTCGATTCAGGATTGCTGCAGTGTCGTACTGATTAACCTTACAACCTAGAGTTACCACTGAAATTTTCTTCATCTCTGGATGACGTCATCGGGACATTGGCTACGATGCAATACCCCTAAGTATTCTTTTTTGCATCTTACTTACTCACTTCCCTAATCCACCCACCACCCAATACTCTTTCGCCCTTATAGAAAACGACTGCCTGTCCCGGTGTAATGGCACGCTGAGGCTCTTTAAATTGGACCAATACCCTATCTGCTGATGTAATCTTCAAAATTGATTCATTCGCTGGATGCCTGTAACGTATTTTAGCTTTTACATCTACCACACCACTTGGAACCTCACCCACCCAAGTGACATTATCTGCAACTAGGGTGGATCTCATTAAGTCCTTTGACTCTCCAACGTATAGTCTATTTCCCTCCGGTTCGATCCTTGTAACATACATCGGTTTACCCTTTGCTATTCCTAGGCCCCGCCTCTGGCCAACGGTATATGAGGCAATCCCATTGTGCCCCCCAAGTTCATTTCCCTCTTCATCCACAATCACACCCCTTTGTTTACCCCTTTTCAAATAATCATTAAGGAAATCCCTGTACTTTTCACCGGTGATAAAACATACACCCATACTTTCACGCTTACTGGCCACACTGAGGTTCATACGCCTCGCTATTTCTCGAACCTCGGCTTTTCTCTTGGAGCCCAATGGAAAGATTAGACGTCTGAGCTCTTTTTGTGTCAGAGTAAAAAGGAAATATGACTGGTCCTTGTTATCGTCCAGGGCTTTTCCCAGATAAAACGTCCCATTTTTCTCTCCCCTTTCAATCCGAGCATAATGGCCTGTTGCAAGGTAATCTGCACCCAGCTCCAATGCTCTCTTTAAGAGAAAGTTAAACTTCATGAATTGATTGCAGAGAACGCAGGGAATCGGCGTCTGCCCGGATTCATATTTCCTCACGAAATCGCTAACAACATATTTCTTAAACAATTCCATATAGTTAACAACATAGTGAGGGATACCGATCTGATCCGCTACCCTTCTCGCGTCCCTGACGTCATCCGCTGAACAGCAACCACCGTCAGCATCCCCGTAGTCCCAAAGCTGCATGGTCACACCAATAACCTCGTGCCCTTCTTCTTTTAAGAGGGCGGCAGTTGTTGCACTGTCAACTCCTCCACTCATTGCTACAAGTATTCTCTTCTTTTCCATAATTAAGCCTAGAATGCTACCTGAGCCCAGAATTTAGTCCAAATAAGGAAGGGATATTTATGACTAGGTTAATTCGCGGTAAGTTCAATTTTGAGGAAGTGCCTTAAATTCTCCGGTCTCCTCCACTTCCACAGGATAACCATCAAGTTCATCTGGAATACTCTGATCAATGTCGTTGGTTTTTTTTATTACAAACACCTTAATGCACGGCTTGTTGTTACAGATGCCCTGGGCAGTTCCCACCACCCCGGGGATAGACATTAACCCATCGGTATGTTCTCTCAGTACCTCTTCAATTGACTTCACTCTCATCGAATCGTCATCCTGATCACCGAGGTCTGTTTTTGTCAAGCTCAGGACTAGGATTATACTCAAAACGATCATCCTAATATACTCTGTATTCAATGTGGGGAAATGATTAATGTTTTTGATTGTTCCGAAAGTAAATAACCCCGCGTTCTGTTATAACCATTCCTTATTCGCCTAATGACCAAAACATCGGGCTGGGAGATCGAACATACAAAAAGAATAGGAATTGGATATCAATTCATACCCAGAAATATCTTTACTATATAATTATATTGTATCAAAGCAGCACAACAATACCATGCGCCGTGGTTCCGCCATCAAAAAACCAGATCGGGGCGGATATTGCTACTATTTACAGGTTTTCCTACCTGATCTCCCCGTGCACTTATTGGAGCAACATTCTGCGTTGTTTGAGCAACTTGCAGCTTTTGGCGAGCAGAAAGCCGCGCAAGTCCTATTATCCACGAACACACAACCTGCGGACGGATTACAGGAATCGTCCGTACAAGTACTCCCGTCATTGCAGGTAATCGGGGCATTGCTGCAACCAGTTGCCGGGTTACAGCTATCAGTGGTGCAGGTGTTTCCGTCATTGCAACTGATCGGGGCATTGCTGCAACCAGTTGCCGGGTTACAGCTATCAGTGGTGCAGGCATTTCCGTCATTGCAGTCGGCATCGTTTGCACAGAGGGCTTCTGCCCCATTATCGCAAGTAACGCCGAAGCGATCGAATACAAGATCAATCCTATTTGCGATAGTCTGCGTAGAGCTACCGGCGAAAAGCAAGCCGACGGGCTTTTTGTCATCAGCACCTCCCTCAGCAGCGATTAGAGAACCTGAATCACCTCCAGCACTGAAACCCCCAGGGGTTATGACGAGCTGGTCCACAAAGGTAGCCAATTTAGTACAAAAAGGACCAGAACTAGCATAGCAAACATTTACTGTCGCGTTTATTCCAGTAATCGTTCCGTGGGTTAATTTAGTAGTCCTACCAAATTTCTGAACATTAAGGTTTAGAAGATCATTCTTATTATCAAAGAAACCGTCATGATTATTATCACCAAAAATTTCCGAGCCAGGCGTCCCGTACCCGTCTGAAGGAGTTGAAATGCCGAGATAGGCTGTGGACGCAATAGCAGCATCGATGGTGTTGTTGCCACCAGAGAAGTTGATGGGCTGAAAATCAAAAAGAGTGCCCAGGAAATCCTCGGGTAGCGTACCACCGTCATAGGCACCTGGCTGTATCACACTGTCGCCTATTGAAGCGTTATTTTGTACAGCATATACGTGGTTGTTACTCAAGGCATAAACATCTGTACCATCTGTAACCCTGCATCCAATAGTGCCCGCAGTGATATCCGGGTGACCGGTTGAGACTCCGATAGGAACAGGCCGCGGGAACCAAGCGGTTGGATCGCTTCTAGCAATAAATGGGCCAGTGACCTCTGCTACAACTGGGATTCCTTCTATACTGCTGGGAATCCCCCTTGCTTTTCCGGTATTAGCAAATACCTTGATAACTGGTTCTCCATCATCGTTTAGTCCGACAGCAGTGCCGACGATGTCAGGATCTTCCATAAGAGCAGGTGTGTGCGCCTCCTGTACCTCTATAGCAATATCTAGACCCGGCGGTTGAATAGGCGGCTGAGACATAGCTCTTATGCCACTAATGAAGAATATGGTGGATATTAAAATTAAAAAAGAAATTGTCTTTCTGAAATTTATGAGCCTCACCATGGTGTCACCCTCCTTTTTAATACTTGCCTTATTCAATAAACATTATACTTTGAACTTTAACGCAAAATGAACATGACGATTCGACATTATAGAATATTTTAAAACACAATTCAATAGGAAATTTCCCTATTTAACTTAAAGAACGAATTCAATTTTTTTAACAGGTATAATTAT
>DASWID010000132.1 GCA_036397855.1 Thermodesulfobacteriota bacterium
GACAATTGACGGTATATTTACGACAAATGGCATTTAGATTTTTTAGGGGGTTAAAAATGAGAGTTTCGGGTATTACAAAAGTCTTGGGTGGCGAGAAGGTTCTGAGGAAGAGAATTCGTAATCGGATGGACATGATTGAACTAAGCAAAAGAGGGATTTCCAAAAATGCGCTGGCCCATCTCGCAAATTTCTTATCCTTTACATTGAGTCAAATGGCTGACCTTCTTCCGGTTAGTGAGCGCACTATACAAAGATACTCATCCGAAGATAAATTCAATAGCATTGTTTCAGAGCAAATTTTACAGATTGCTGAAGTGGCAGCCAAGGGGAAAGAGGTATTTGAGGATAAAAATAAGTTCCTATCCTGGATGAACCATCCCAGTAAACCTCTTGATAACAGAACACCAGCGAGCTTGCTAAGCTCAAGGTTCGGAGTGGAAATGGTGCTTGATGAACTGGGTCGAATTGAGCACGGCGTTTTCTCTTGATGCTTGATGATCGTTTATCGTATTGCTAAGACTCGCCATATTAGTGATCTGTCTGGTATCGGTGCAAGACTGTATGGAGGAAGGTGGAATAATAAGGGTATAGGCATAGTATACGCTTCTGAAAACAGGTCGTTAGCAACTGTAGAGTATTTGGTACACGTGCCCATATCAATCATTCCAGGCGATCTCAGCATTGCTTCAATTAAAATACCCGATTTGATAAAGCCAAAAGATATTCTGCCCTGCAATTTACCTAATAACTGGAGGGATTACCCACCGCCTTCAGAACTGGCTGAAATAGGTACAAAATGGGCATTATCGAATGAAACCCTGTCGCTTCGTGTTCCTTCCGCGGTTGTCGAAAATGAATTTAATATTCTAATCAATCCTGCGCATGCAGATATTAAACGTGTTACTATCTCAAAAATTGAAGAATTTCGATTTGACTCACGCTTGGTGTGGCCAAAGGATAAATAGAATACATAGGGTTAAAAGAGGCTTATGGGTGTTACGGGGTTCGCCCTTCCAAAGAAATGGTCGGTAAAAGGGGAAGTTTTTTGACAAGAGCTTTTCTTTTGAGAGATAATGCGAACAGGAATAGCCTTTGTAAACAAATTGGGTAAAGCAACAACTACACATTATGTTAATATCTCTGTGATTATACGTCCTAATAGTCGTGTAACATTACATCATTTCGGAGGCCTACTACTCGTTGGGTCGCCTCGGGAAAATAGTACGGGAACCAAGATTCTAGCATAGATAAAAAAGGAGGACTTTTTATGGCAACAAGGACAATATATGGTCAAGTCGAGTCTAACGGGAACGTGCTGGAGGGAGCGGTTTTTCAAAGTGCTAGAGTTAGCGCTGGTGTGTATACGATCGAGTTTAGCCAGGATTTTACAAGTGTTCCTGCGGTAAATATAACGCCCATTGGATTCGATAATAACGCTTATAATATAAGGCACGTGTTTATAAAGGCACCGAGCAGCGGGGGGGTATCGTGTATTTCTTCAACACATCTTCGCCGCCTGCACCCCAGGACAGCAGATTCAATTTCATTGCGATCGGAGAAGATTAGCACCTGATTTCTTTTATTCGCAAGCATCCATGCAGCGCCCGTTCTCCAAACGGGCATTTTGGACTGGTGAGGCATCAGTCCCTACATGTTTTGAATTACTGATAGTGTATTCGATGACCATGACATGTTCTATTAACAACCCCCAACTCCGGCAGGTCAGGATCTCGAGAAAGTGGCTTCTGTGTTTTAATGCAAGCTCTCACTTTTGCTAAGCGGTCTAAATATTGATTAATCCTCATACGTTTGAATAACCTTGCATTTTGGAAAATTTGAACAGCCCCAAAACTTATTACCTGCATGTTTACCAGTTTTCGCCACACGAATGACTAGACAGCCTCCGCATTCAGGGCAAATTCCCCGATTCCGGCCTGGAACACCCTCGTGAGCACTCACAGATATTACGGATTCCTCGTAATATCTCCTAAATTGCAGTGATACGAATTATTACTTGTAGGAACTCCAATTATCAGCAGACCCGATGGCTTGACATGACGCTCCTCTTTGTGACAAAATAGAAAAGTAAAAGCCTGCGTGCATTAAATCTGATAAATACTATGAGGGACACAAAGACCAAGGCGATACCCCTGGCTTCAACGGTATCTAAAGAACTAGCGAAAATCGTCACTCAATACGGGTGCGGCCCGAAGCAGTTGGCTGGCACGGACAACGCGTTCTACGAGCGGCACCTCGTCTTCGACAACGTGATCGATCCGACCGGGGCCAGTCCGCGGAAGGCCGTAGTGAATGTGGCAGGCTGTGGGAAGTTTTCCAGAGATCGCACCATCGCCGAGTACGCCGCCGGGATCTGGAAGGTGGAACCATGCCCAGTGCCGTAGTGAGTGAACTGAAAAACAACGTAATGATCTCACCGCTCGCAGGCCAGCCGGCCCCCAAGGAGATGCTGGTGGATCTCGCTCGCCTCGAACGGGAGTATTTTGAACGTCGGCCCGACCTCAGTGACCCAAACCAGATGGTAAGCTTCGGAACCAGCGGACACCGAGGCTCGTCCCTGCGTGGCACGTTCACCGAGGCCCACATCTTGGCCATCACCCAGGCCATCTGCGACTACCGTCGAAGTCAGGGCACTGACGGTCCCATCTACATGGGCAAGGACACGCACGCGCTGTCCGCACCGGCCCAATGCACAGCGCTCGAGGTTCTGGCGGCCAACAACGTGGAGACCCTTATCCAGCGAGACGACGGAGTGACTCCAACCCCCGTCATATCGCGTGCCATCCTTGTGCACAACCGTGGCCGCAAGACGCACCTAGCGGACGGCATCATCATGACTCCGTCGCACAACCCTCCGGAGGATGGCGGCTTCAAGTACAACCCGACCAACGGCGGCCCCGCCGACACCGACGTGACGCGGTGGGTTGAGGACCGGGCAAACGAACTGTTGCGTAGGGGCAATGCCGGCGTAAGGCGGGTGCCGTTTGCTGCGGCCATCAAGGCGGACACCACGCATGAGGAAGACTTCGTTCTCCCCTACGTCGACGACTTGCGGAACGTCATCGACATGGAGGCCATCAGTGCCGCCAGCCTCAAGCTGGGCGTGGATCCGCTTGGCGGGGCCGCTAGGCCCTACTGGGAGCCGATCAACTCCATGTACCGACTCGACATCACCGTCGTAAACCCGGCTATCGACCCGACCTTCTCGTTCATGACTGTCGACCACGACGGCGAGATCCGCATGGACTGCTCCAGCCGGTATGCCATGGTCCGACTCGTCGGCCTCAAAGACCAGTACCGCGTCGCCTTCGCCAACGACCCGGACTCGGACCGGCACGGAATCGTCACCCCCGCCGCAGGGTTGATGAACCCGAACCACTACCTGGCCGTAGCCATCCGCTACCTGCTGACGCACCGACCACACTGGCCGGCCCGGGCCCTTGTTGGCAAGACGCTAGTCAGCAGTAGCATGATCGACAGGGTCGTGCAAAAGCTTGGCCGCCACGTGTCCGAAGTTCCGGTGGGCTTCAAGTGGTTCGTGCCGGGACTCTTCGACGGGTCGTATTGCTTCGCTGGCGAGGAGAGTGCAGGGGCGAGCTTCCTGCGGTACGACCGCACCGTGTGGACCACCGACAAGGACGGTCTGATCATGGACCTGCTTGCCGCCGAGATCACCGCCAGAACGGGTAGGGACCCGGGCGAGCACTACGGCGATCTGACGGCGGAGTTCGGCACGCCGTGCTACGCGCGCATCGACGCGCCGGCGACACCTGAGCAGATGGCAAGGCTTGAAAAGCTGTCGCCCGAGGACGTCAGGGAGTCGAACCTGGCTGGCGAGGCAATCACAGCCAAGCTGACCCGCGCCCCGGGCAATAACGCCCCCATCGGTGGCCTAAAAGTCGTAACCGCCAGCGGCTGGTTTGCGGCCCGCCCCTCCGGCACAGAAAACATCTACAAAATTTACGCGGAAAGCTTCAAGGACCAGGATCACCTCAACGCCATTGTGAGCGAGGCAAAACAGATCGTGAGCGACGCACTGGAGGCCGTATCGTGATACCACCAGTCCCAGTAGTCTTACTGGTCGATCCGGACCACGAGTTGCGCGAAAACGACCATCTCACAAACTACTCAATCACCACTTCAAGCGTGAGCTTGCAGGTGCCGCGCTTGGGGTACGGGGAGAAAATTGGCGGAATCCATGGCGCCTGCATCAAGGACGACAACAAGGTCTGCAACTGTTGGATGACGCCGACTGGAGTCCCGAAGTTCATGGGCTCCCCAGTGAGCCGTGCGAAATTCCGGAAGCTGCCGAATGTTTCGCGGGCCAAGAACATTACGTGGGAGGTTGCTACAGCCATGAAGCGGCTGCGAGCTGGCACAGACTAAGCAGTGAACTAGACTCAAAGAATATAACATGCTGTTCTAAAAAAGGAGGTAATTATGCAACTCGGAATGATTGGTCTTGGAAGGATGGGGGGAAACATGGTGCGACGGCTTCTCAAGGGAGGCCATAGGTGTGTGGTCTTTGACAGGGGGCCGAAAGCGGTGAAGGAATTAGGCCAGGAGGGGGCAGTGGGAACCTCATCGCTCCAGGATCTCGTTAGGAAGCTCGAGAAGCCACGGGCGGTCTGGTTAATGATACCGGCGGCAGTCGTGGACAATGCCATCGGCGACCTCCTGCCTCGTCTCGAGGAAGGAGACATCCTCATCGACGGTGGAAATTCTTATTACGTGGACGACATCCGGCGCGCGAAGAAACTCGCGCCGAAGGGAATCCACTACGTGGACGTGGGGACAAGCGGCGGTGTCTGGGGCCTGGAACGCGGTTACTGCATGATGATTGGTGGCGAGCAGGAAGTTGTCAAGCATCTCGATTCAATTTTCGCAACCCTGGCGCCAGGGCTAGGCGACATACCGCGCACCCCGGGACGAGAGAAGGTCGGCGGCACCGCGGAGCAGGGTTATCTTCACTGCGGTCCGAACGGCGCTGGCCACTTTGTGAAGATGGTGCACAACGGCATCGAGTACGGCATCATGGCGGCCTACGCAGAGGGGCTGGGCATTCTTCGCGCCGCCAATGTGGGTAAGCAGAAGCATGAGATCGACGCCGAGACGACCCCATTGCGCGACCCCGAGCACTACCAGTACGACCTCAATCTACCTGACGTCGCGGAGGTGTGGCGCCGCGGTAGCGTGATCGCCTCGTGGCTGCTTGACCTGACGGCGACTGCTCTGCTTCAGGACCCGGATCTTTCGGGCTTCGCGGGGCGAGTCTCAGACTCCGGCGAGGGACGGTGGACGATCAAGGCCGCAATCGACGAGGCCGTGCCGGTGCCTGTTCTTGCCACGGCGCTCTATGAGCGATTCAGCTCGCGCGGCGAAGCAGATTTCCAGAACAAACTGCTGTCGGCCATGCGTTACGAGTTCGGTGGACACCTGGAAAAATCAAAGAAATAAGGAGAAATCATGAACGGGTTGCATTCAGATGCCCTTGTCTTCTTCGGTGCAACAGGCGACCTGGCCTACAAGAAAATCTTTCCGGCGCTGCATGCGATGTTGAAACCCGGCCACCTCAACGTGCCGGTCATCGGCGTGGCAAGGTCTGACTGGAACCTCGACCAACTCCGCGCCCGGGCTCGCGACAACATTGCGAAGAAAAGTTGTTGAAGACCAGCACCCCGGTCTATGACTATGAGCCGAATAACTGGGGCTCAGAGGAGATTGATCAGACAGTTTCACCTACCAGAGGCTGGCAAAACCCGACAGTTACAGGCTAGGCGCTGCCATAAAGATTCAAGTACTTGCCCTTGCCCAAATAAATGGTGGACCGACCCTATTAATTTCATTTCTTAGGGAGATGTCGAAATTCAAAGATTAATTGAGAGCAATATATAACGTTTATTTTGTTTAATGCAGACGTACGACCCTGTTTTATTTGAATTGAATTTATCGCGATTTAAGGTTGGATTCACATGTAGAATTTTGGCATGATCATGTAGTGCCTGTTCCCCGAACGGGCAGCATATTAGGTGTGATGGGGGTATCAGTCCATAGATGTTTTTCAAAGATATATACGTTCAAATCGACGTACAAATCTTGTCCTAAGCAGAACCTTAACAAACTCGAAAGCACACAACTGGAAAAAAATAAGCTCGTCCATTACTGAAGCCCTGACCCCTATTTAGCCTTAACACTACTTATCTCGATTATTGCACCGGACACGCTGTACCCTAAATCTGATTTGGGAGAAATCTTCGGGGTCTAACCTTGAAATAATCGATTTATGCAATATACTTTAGTTATGGCACGACCAATACGCATCGAATACCCTGGCGCTGTTTACTACATCACCAGCAGAGGTAATGCAAACCGACCTATCTTTAAAGATGAACAAGACCGGAAAGACTTTCTTGAATTGTTGGGTCTTTTGGTTGATCGTTTCAAATGGCGCTGTCACGCTTACTGCTTGATGAATAATCATTACCATCTTTTAATTGAAACACCAAAGGGCAATCTCTCGCAAGGAATGCGTCAATTAAATGGTATATACACTCAGAATTTTAATCGGAGGCATCGACGAGCGGGTCATGTCTTTCAGGGAAGGTTTAAGGGTATTCTAATCGACAAGAAAAATTATCTCCTTGATCTCGCCACCCACGTGGTCGTGAATCCAGTTCGCCTGAGAGTGGTGAAATCGCCCGGCAATTACAAATGGAGCAGTTACAAAGCAACCGCCGGTATTGTAAACGCACCTTCATTTTTAACTAACGAGTGGATACTCTCGCAGTTTGGAAAGCAATTGAAGACCGCACATGAGAAATACAAATCCCATGTTAAGCAGGCGATTAAAAAGCCTAAGCCGTGGGATAGAGTAAGAAGACAGATCCTTCTCGGGGATGAAAAATTCGTATCCGATTTTGAGCCTTACCTTGAGGGAGTAAAGAAAAAAGAGAAATTGACACAGAAAGAGAAAGTCGCAGAACGTCCCCCATTGAGGAAATTATTCGACAAAGTTGGTAGTAAGTCCAAGAACGCCAGGGACCGTGTTATACGAAATGCTCATTTGAGATATGGATATACACTAGCAGATATTGGTAAGGTTCTTGGACTACACTATAGTACAATCAGCAAGATAGTAAATGAAACAAAATAACCATTTATTTCCCAACATAAACGAAAAAATCTTAATTGTTAAGGTGCAATGTTACCGTGTGGATAAGCCCAATCATCGCAAGCCCCGGCCCCATAACATTAAGTGACTTAACCCTGCTTTAGTAAAAATGCAGTCTCTGCGAAATTTAACTCTCTCGCAACATTCTGCAACCACTTATCATTTTTGGGCTCAGATAAAATGCAGACTCCTGCGGGATTTCCTGAGAACAGTTTGTCTGTAAACGCATTAACCTGAAAAATAGGCAAGACCATTTCAATTCATCTACTAACATGAAAAGGAAAACATAAATACTCAATTGATTTGGACGGTTCGGGATTTAGTTTTCAAAACCTTAATCGCATCCTGAATCCCGGCTAGTGTGAGAGGATACATTCGGTTCTCCATAAACTCCCTTAGCATTTGAATAGATTGCGTATATCTCCAATAGTCCACCGGGACAGGGTTTAGCCAGACCATGTGGGGATATTGATTTTTAAGCCTTGTCAACCAGGTAACGCCGGCCTCATCATTGTTATGCTCAACGCTTCCATTTGTATACATTAACTCATATGGCGACATGGATGCATCCCCTACCAAAATGACTTTATAATCACTGTTGTATTTATGCAGAACCTCAAAGGTGGGGATTCTCTCATCCCAGCGCCTGGCATTATCTCTCCAGACAGATTCATATAAACAATTATGAAAATAGAAATACTCCAGGTGCTTGAATTCGTATTTTGCTGCTGAGAACAGCTGTGCGCAAATCTCAATGTGATCATCCATTGAACCGCCGACATCGAGAAATAATAAAACCTTTACATTGTTCTTTCGGGATGGGATCATCTCCAATTCAAGCACACCTGCATTTTTAGAAGTTTTTTCAATGGTTTTATCCAGATCAAGCTCCTCTTCCCTGCCCTCCCGTGTGAGTAAACGCAATTTTTTTAGAGCCATCTTCATATTTCGCGTACTGAGCTCAACGCTGTCATCGAGGTTTTTGAACTCTCTTTTATCCCAAACCTTCACTGCACGACGGTTCCTGCTTTCAGTCTGTCCGATTCTGATGCCTTCGGGGTTATATCCATAAGCCCCAAAAGGAGACGTCCCACCCGTTCCAATCCATTTGCTCCCGCCTGCATGCCTCTTTTTCTGCTCGTTCATAAGCTCCTTAAGACGCTCCATCAATTTATCCAACCCACCCATTGCTTTGATCAATGCCATGTCTTCCTCGGTCAATATCCTCTCCATACCCCTTCTAAGCCATTCTTCGGGGATCTTCATAAATTGCTCGTTGTCAATGGTCTCTATTCCCCGGAAATACCTTCCGAATAGTACATCGAAACGATCTATATGCTGTTCGTGTTTGATTAAGACAGAACGACTTAGGTAATAAAAGTCATCTACGTTATATTCCGCTATTTCCCGCCCTAGGGCTTCGAGCAGGGTTAGGTATTCATTTATTGTAACCGGCAAGCCGTCGTTCTTCAGCAGTAGGAAAAAGTCTAAAAACATAATCTTAAACCAATAGATCTCCTCAGGTTATTACAGACTCTCTGCTGACATTTCTTGTACGTTCGCTTCACCGAGTATAGTCTTCGGGAACTAATCGACTTCCCATTATCTGCCATTGCGAACACATTCGATTTACTCAGTGCTGGCTCCGTGAAGCAATCTCCTTTTTGGGATTGCTTCGTCCCCTTCGATGCAACTCAGGGTTCCGCCTAATGACACTTACTAATTCCTAACAATATTGATGATGCAACGTAACCCCACAGACGGAGTTGCATTCGAATCCGATTCTCCAAATCAAATCTACCTTCTAAACCGATATTTTAAACCTTCAACAAGTTCATGATCTTTCTCATTCTTGAGTAGGGAACCGGAATAGGGTGGCCTTTCCTTGGTTAGATCAATAGATGACAACTCCTTTGATGTAATTTTCCCGAAGATTAGTAACTTCAACCAGTCAATCAGTTCACTTGTGGATGGCCTTTTCTTTAATCCTGGGATTTCTCTCATGTCATAAAAAAGCTTTAGGGCGCTATCGATCAATTTATTTTCGAGACCGGGATAATGAACATTTACTATAGCTGTTAAAGTTTCTTTGTCTGGAAAACTAATATAATGGAAAAAGCACCTCCTTAGAAAAGCATCGGGAAGTTCCTTTTCATTATTCGACGTTATTACAATAATAGGCCGGTGCGTGGCTACTACCGTGAGTTGCAATTCATAACAATAAAATTCCATCCTGTCCAGCTCTAAAAGCAAATCATTTGGAAATTCTATGTCCGCCTTATCAATCTCATCAATCAATAAGACCACCTGGTCCTCGGCTTCAAACGCCTCCCAAAGTTTTCCCTTCTTTATATAGTTGGCGATGTATTCTACTCCCTCGTAACCCAATTGCGAGTCTCGCAGCCTCGATACAGCGTCATATTCATAAAGGCCCTGCTGGGCGGTTGAAGTCGATTTTATATGCCATGTAATGAGATTCTTATTTAATGACTTTGCAATCTCAAACGCTAAAAGTGTCTTGCCCGTACCCGGCTCACCCTTGATTAATAACGGTCTCTGCAGTGTTATAGCAGCATTCACCGCCAAATCCAATTCCCTGGTTGAAATGTATGTATCAGTACCCTGAAATTTCATCTAAGCGCAATCCTCTTTGTTTTAGAAGTATTTTTTCAATAAAACCGACATGAATATTTTTGAAAAGATAAATTATACTTCGGATATAACTATAATCAAACATCGGACTCTGATCATGTCGGGAATATAGACGCAAAATTTTGCGTCTCTACAATAAAAAAGAGAAACATCCATCGATTAACCCTTCGACCTTGCACAGGGTCGGGATGCACGGGTAAAAACGCTAAACCCAACACGATAGGCGGGACATTCTTGTCCCGCATTCTAATGGAATAATTTTCTCCAGATCCGGGGTTGGAAAACCCCGGCCCATCCTTCGACAGAGCTCAGGATGCACGGATTATTTGAATCGTTCACACTGAGCCTGTCAAATCAAAAGGGACGGTGCTCCTAAGGGGCGCTACATTAACGTAGGAGCGGTTTCCAGCCGCGAAATTAATCGCACGAGGGATGGTGCTCCTACATAATTAGTATTCACTAGAACGACAAGGTAGGAGCAGCTTCTAGCTGCGATTATTTATCCAAAAGCATAGATATAGTCTGTGAGATTATCCTTTGGACCTCGGTTTTATGTTCCTCACTCGAATACTTTTGCCGTGGCCAGAAAAAACCTTTTAATCCGTCACCCTTATTTCGGGGAACAATGTGAACGTGAAGGTGGGGGATGCTTTGGCTTACACGATTATTCATGGCTATGAATGTACCCTGAGATTCCATGGCTTGCTGAACTGCTTTAGAGACTAGCTGTAGATTAGAAAAAAATGCTTGAATCAAATCATTTGGAAGGTCAGCGATCGTGATGTAATGCTTTTTGGGCATGAGAAGAACATGTCCGGGGAAAAGGGGTCTGTGGTCAAGGATACCAATAGAGATTCTATCTTCAAAAACCCTGTAGGCCTCAAGCTCTTCCTTTGTAATTTTACAAAACTTACATTTTTCAGAAAATATGAGAGAATATTCTGGTTCATTTCGTTTCAAATCGTCCTCTATATAAAAACGAAAAATAGTTAACTATTACTTAACTATCATCCTTCGACTGAGCTCAGGATGATCAGGCTAAAAAAAATGGGGACAGTCCGTGAAGGTACAGTCCCCATTTTCTTCTCATTCTCTAGTTAAATACCAATGTACGGTTATCGTGAATCAGGATCTTTCGTTCCAGGTGGTAAGAGATCGCCCGTGAGAGAACTAGCTTTTCAAGGTCACGCCCCTTTCTGATCATATCTTCAACCGAGTCTTTGTGACTGACTCGGACAACATCCTGTTCTATGATCGGACCTGCATCCAAATCAGCGGTTACATAATGGCTGGTAGCTCCGATAATCTTTACCCCACGTTCGTGGGCCGAGTGATAAGGCTTAGCACCGGGGAACGCAGGCAGAAATGAATGATGGATATTGATTATTCGATTCTCGAATTTTGATACGAAATTCTCAGTTAATATCTGCATATATCGAGCAAGAACGATAAAGTCAATCTTATACTTTTTTAAAGCCTTCAGTTGTTTTTCTTCCTGTTCACGCTTGGTTTCTTTGTCGATCGGAAATACATGATAATCGATGCCAAAATTATTAGCGACCGATTCCAGGTCGGGATGGTTACTTATGATCAGAGGCACCTCAACATCCCACTCATTTGACTCACATCTTGATAAAATATCATACAAACAGTGTGGAAGGTTAGATACAAATATAGCCATGCGTGGCGTGTCATCTGAGAAATAAAGCCTCCACTTCATTTCAAACCTTTGCGCAACCAGGGTATCGAAATATTCTCCGATTTTTTCTTTCGGAATAGAAAAACCCCCAAGGTCCCACTCGACCCTCATGAAAAAAAATTGCTTCTGAGAATCGACATGTTGATCGAGGGTGAGAATATTACCGTTATTTTTAAATACAAATTCCGTCACCGACGCAACAAGCCCTTTTCTATCTCGACAATGAATCAAAAGTATAACGGAATGAGGTTTATTAATTTCCTTATTTAAGTTTGACATAGAGCTTCGTCACTAACTCGTTATTCTCATATAAACAAATACGTGACGCTCATAACTCAATAACAAGTTTATACAAGAATCTTAATCTGAATGGGCTAAAGAACGAAGCAAGAAAAATACCTAAAAATAGAATTCATTAAAAACGTATAATGTTAAAGGGTCTAATTTTAATATGATTTTCCAAGGCACTTAGCGCTTGGAATCGATCTCCATAGCTCACTATTTGTCATTTATTTTCCAACACCAGGTTAAATATTGAAGAATCTATCTCTACCTTATGTCTAAATTTTTCATGAACAGCTATATTAATCCTGTCCCCGTAACGTGAAAGTTGATTCAAGAGGTTTTGTAAATGTTGACGCTGCGTTTCATGGAACTCTTCAATGTTTAGAGTAATTGATGAAGATGTGTTTTTTAGAAACTTTTCAAGGTGAGGTGCGGCTCCTACAAAGAAATCACTATCCATCAAGCCTTTTATCGAAATTGAAAGGTTAGAAGCGGCATTTCTCACCCGCTTCAACGATACTTCAAGAACACCACGGGTAAGATAACCTTGAAATGCATTTTCCAGTGCGCCTTTATAATTATCTGTTAAACTATGGGCCTTCTCAAATTCTTTGACAAAATGGCGATCTATATAATCTCTCATGCTAATTCCTATTACCCAATCCTGGATAACTATAGGAAATTGATTGGGTTTAGCGAATGGAAATGATCGAATGAAATGATAAACTCGAGATAAACCACCTGCCATAAGGCCTCGTATAGTAAACTTAACTAAGCAACCCAGCTGGGTTCTGAGTGGATATTGATTTCTGTATAATGGATCTTTGAGGAAACGGGTTTTATTCTTAATCTTATCAGCTATGGAACGATCATCCAACAATCGATAAAAAAGGTCGTGGTAACCATTAACCAATTCATCATAACTCATGCCTTTAGGAATAACATTCGTACCGAGCTTCGTGTGATCAATGTTTTTTGATTCATGAATAAGTCTTCCATCTTTCTCTAGCCTCTCGTATAGTGGAGTCTTAGGAATCGCCACTAAGAGACCAACCATAGAAGATTGAATTCCTGATTTAGTTATAAAGTTATACTGCAGATCGAACGTCTTAGTTGTATCGTTATCAAATCCAATGATAAATCCTGCAAGAACCTCTATTCCATATGAGTATATTTTCCTTACAGAGGTCAACATATCGGCACGAGTATTCTGGAATTTAAGGGTTTCCTTCAAGCTACCTTCATCCGGAGATTCAATGCCGGTAAAAACCCATCCAAAGTTAGCCTCACGAAAGAGTTTTAGAAGCTCATCATCCTGCGCAATATTTAAGGATACTTCCGTACCAAATAAAAACTTGTAGTCATGCTTTTCCTGGTAATCCCTTAAATAAGCCGTAAGCTTTGTAGCGACAGGTTTATTTCCAATGAAGTTGTCATCAACAAAGAATACATTTTTGACATTAAACTTCCTTAGCTCATCCAGCTCTCTTCCCACCTGTTCAAAAGACTTGGTCCTGGGCTTTCGCCCAAACATGATGATTATGTCACAGAATTCACACCTGAATGGACAGCCCCTTGAAAACTGCAAACTCACGGCTTGATATTTCTTCAATTTCAATAAATCGAACCTTGGTACAGGAGAATCCTCCAATGAAACCTCTCCAGTTTCATGGTACAACTTTTTCGGACTACCATTCTCAAAATCTTCACAAAACTGCTTCCAAATATACTCCGCTTCACCAGATATGACAGAATCAGCCAAGTTATCATATTCTTCGGGACATAATGAAGAATAACTTCCTCCGGCGACCACATAATGTCCCTGTTTTCTATAAAAGCTAAGCAATTCCTTCTGTCTACTGAATTGTATTGCCATCCCACACACCCCGATAATATCGGCATCCGGTTTAAGTGGTATCGTCTCAATATTTTCATCAACTATTTCAATTTCCCAATCGTGAGGGGTCAACGCAGCAACGGTCGCTAACCCTAGAGGGGGATTTATAGTCCTAATCCCCTTCGGCATAATATTGTCTACAGCCCATTTAAAGCTCCAAAAGCTTTCTGAAAACTTTGGATTTATAAGTAGTAATTTCATAGAATAATTTCTCCTCTTCTTTTACGATGGATCAACAAGATCTATCGCTTATGAATCAGTACATATTAGTACATTTCGTTAATAGAAGCAAATTCTAATTGAAGTCGTGGATGTATAAGCCAGACATTTCAGGGACAAGATCTTTAAAAGTGTTTTCTTCATTTAACATGCTTTCCTTTCTAACTTCTTTGTCTTGATACTGAATAGATCCTGACCTATCGTCAGGACATGGTTCAGCACAGGTACAAAGAAGCAACCCTTCGACATCGCTCAGTACAGGTCCTTCGACCCTTTGATGAAACTCAGGGCTTAGGACAAGGCTGCCCGAAATCCTCCTTAGTCCTCCTTTACAAAGGAGGAGATTAAAGTCCCTATCGTCTAAAGATGGATCTAGGGAGCATTGTCGGATTCAAGGCTCAGCGTCATCGGGTTTTAAATACTTTCTAACATTCGCCGATAGCCGAGGTTTTCTAACCTCGGATTTAAGGAGATTCACTCCATTACGATGCGGGACAAGAATGTCCCGCCTATCATGTCTATCATGTTGGGTCGAACATTTTTCTCCGTGCATCCTGAGTAGTGAGCCTTGAGCTTAGTCGAAAGGTCGAACTATCGAAGGATGGTGGACTCTGATCCTAGAATTCTCTTATCGCAGATTCGTAGAATCCAAACAGCTCAGGACTAATTTCAAGACCAGGGCTCCCTGTAATAATAAACAAAATTCGCTACCTGCGGTCTTTCCTTCCAACCCAGTTTCTTGTAAAATCCGTGCTTGTAAGAAGGTTTATCTCTTCCGTTTGTGACCATCAACCTCATACACCCTCGCTTCTTTCCTTCCTCAATTATCTTTTTTATCAGCAACTTCCCTGCGCCCTTTCCCCTGGCCATAGGACTAACAAAAACATCTGAAACGTAACCCTCAAGACCTCCTAACATAATAAAAGGAACCCAATGTACATTTGTAAAACCTAAGACCTTATCCTCCTCATCAACCGCTACTATAACCATATGGCCATCCTGATCTTTATTTGCATGCCGAATCAACTCTTCTATCGGCCTCGAAACCTCTTCAAGTCTCAACGCATTCCTCTTTTCAGACCAGCCTATTTCTCCTAGGATCCTCGCCATATCTTCTGAATCCTCAACTCTAGCTGCTCTTGTCTCAATTTTTGACATACTCAACCGGCCTCCTCCAAAGAAACCACCTAAGGGTGGCCCCACTTGGGCTATGTGTTAAGTTAATGATAAGCGTCAATTATATTCAAGGAGATTCGTAATATGAAAAAGCCTGCACGCACAAATCATCAAATTCACGATCTACTAACTCATCGCTGGAGCCCGAGGGCCTTTTCAGACCGAATGGTAGAGAAGGAAAAAATACTAGTTCTTATGGAAGCGGCCAGGTGGTCACCCTCTAGTTATAATGAACAACCGTGGAGCTTTATAATAGCCACCAAGGACAATCCAACGGAGTATGAAGAATTATTAAACTGTTTATCGGAAGGAAATATTCGATGGGCGAGATTTGCACCATTATTGATGATTAGTGTAGCCAAGTTGATCTTTGAACGTAACGGAAAGCCAAATAGACATGCCTTTCATGATGTCGGATTGGCTGTTGGAAATCTTGTCATACAGGCAAGCCACCTCGGACTACATGTCCACCAGATGGCGGGCATCCTTGTCGAAACAGTCCGTGCAACATACAAAATTCCAGAAACACACGAGCCAGTCGCAGGAATCGCAATCGGCTACTATGGCGATATTGATCAACTACCGGAAGATCTCAGAGAAAGGGAGTTGGCTGATCGTGCCCGAAAGCCTTTAGAAGAATTCGTGTTCTCGGGCTCGTGGAACAAACCGTTTTATTTGGTTTCAACAAGATAATCTGCCGGATGACTTAATCTATCTATTTGAAAAATTTAAAAATGGCATTTAAGTTGATGCAACACTCGGACAACTTGTCTTTATAACTAAATTAAGCGAAAGGAGGATAGTAACGAGTATTAAGGGATTATTACTTGGCGGAGCTAAAATTGATACCGCCTATGCAAATATTGGGCTATTGATCTTAAGAGTCTATACAGGGCTGGTCCTGGCATCACAGCATGGTATCCGAAAGATTCCGCCCCCAGAAAAATTTATTCAGGGAGTCGGTGAATTAGGGTTTCCACTCCCCGAGGTTTTTGCATGGTGGGCAGGTTGCGCCGAATTCTTTGGTGGAATCTTGCTAGCAGTCGGTTTACTCACACGTCCCGCCGCATTCGTCATTTTGATCACTATGGTTACAGCTGTATTTGGAAGACACGCCGCAGATCCATTTAGCGTTAAGGAATTGGCGGTCACTTATGGAATTATTGCGACAACTTTTCTGTTGGTAGGCTCGGGACGGTACGGAATTGATAGATTATTTCATCATCAAAGAACAAACAAGTCATAAAATTTACGGACCCTTCGGCTTCTTCCACCACTCTGTCAAGTTTAGACCTCGTTCTACCCATAATTCCAACTTTCGCTCCCTCCTTACAAAAAAGAAGCGCCGTTGCCCTACCTATTCTCTCACCGCCTCCGGTAATAATCGCAGCTTTGTCCTTTAATCTCATCTATGTGATCTCCCACCTTCACTAATATTTCTTAATCTAAGGAATTAAAAAAATGTCTCATATGGTCGCCCTCTTTTTATTTGACAAAATGGTTCTGATCGTAATTATAATCAGTGTCAAAATTGTAAGAGGAATAACAAAAATTATCATCACATAACTGAATATGGGCAATATATCATGATGCTTTGAACCAATGATCAGATAAGCTGTGTAAGCTAAATAATAGCAGAAAAACAATGCACCTTCCCAGCGAGCTATAATGTTTCCGGTAAAGAATATTGGCAGGCAGGCAACTGCTACAGCTATCATAACCGGAATATCAAAATGCAGTGCTGAAGAAGATACATTAATTCCGCCAGGTGCAAATATTGCTGATAAACCCAGCACAGCCAGAATATTAAAAACATTGCTCCCAACAACATTTCCCACTGCAATATCCCTTTCTCCTCGAATACTTGCTACTACGGAGGTCGCAACTTCCGGCAATGAAGTTCCTGCCGCAACCAGTGTTAAGCCGATAACAAGATCACTTACGCCAAAACTCCTTGCGAGAGATACGGATCCATTCAAAAACCAGCGCGAGCCTATTACCAGTAACAACAAGCCACCTGCGATTAAAACGATATTTATTGCTAAGCCCCTCATCTTGTTTCCATTGTGAATTCCAAACTCCTGTATATATTCCTGCTGGACAACTCCTTCCCTTCTACTCTGGAAAATCAGGAAGCTAGTGTAAATTACAACTCCCATAAGCAGTATGATTCCCTCTATAGTGCTAATCCTTCCACTATATGAAAAAACCAAAGTTAAAACAGACACTGAAATCATGATAGGCACATCTAACCTAACCAATTGCTGAGAAACTGTTAGTGGTACAATTAAAGCTGATATCCCCAATATAAAAAGCACATTGAAAATATTGCTTCCAACCACATTTCCCAGCGCAATATCTGATTGTCCTATAATAGAAGACTGAATGCTTACAACAAGCTCCGGCGAACTTGTTCCAAAGGCAACTATCGTCAAACCAATAACGAGCGGAGATACCCCCATCACTGCAGCAAGCCTTGAAGCCCCGCGAACCAAAGACTCGGCTCCCAATATCAATAGCCCAAGCCCAACAACAAATAGAATAATTGTTGTCATGATAAAATCCACTGCTCCTCAGCGACTAGATTCCATAAAACATCAAAGTGTATATAAAATTAACCTTATAAATAAACGAAGAAAGATAATGTCTCTCAATCACGAGAAAATGGATTTTAATTCTGATAAAGGTCAAATTAAAAAGTCCTGTATCCCTTATTTTTGCTTCTCCAGAGGCGAATGATAATGACTATGTGAGAGTAGATTATAATTGGTACAAGAAAGGTCAGCAGTAGATTCAACGGAAGTTTTGTAATTGCAATCATAGACTGGGGATCGGCGATCGCCAATCTACCAGCAGTCATCACTACTAACAAGATATCAATAAACCCAAACAAATTCCAAATGAAATAAATAACGAAACCCAGAAACCCGCTAGTGGGTGAAAATAATAATACGAGGAATGCTGTGGCAGCAACAATTATATCACCCCAGCCTCCCGGGACTGCAAAATCATATGGAAGTTCCCCCCTCGAGTAAAGAATCAAAAAATAAATCCCGACAAAGCGAGTTAGATGGATCAGCAAAAGTATTCTCATGTCGACAGTTAACGACCATTCACGGAAAAACCCAGATTTCCCAAAAAATATTAGTAATAGAACGACAATAGAAACAAGAACTGCCTGAGGAAATGGAGGAGGAATTGAAGCTAGTAGCCCGGATGCTCCGATAATCAGGGCTAGTAAGAACCACATGAAAGTAAAAAGAATAATTCTAAGCATATCTCTAAGGCCGCCGTGTAAATAGAAATTCCATAGTCTGTGATCCTATTGGTAGATTTTTAGTTAAGCTCGGGGATGGGTTTCCCTTATTTGCCTAAACCAGAATTCTCGACCCCCTTCTTTTCGCCTCGTCTTCATCAACCGTAATGTCTCTGGATTTGGGAATATTCTTGCCTCGTCCGACCGCTGGCCGTTTGCCTATTGTTTCAAGCCATCGTTTCAGGTTTGGAAGGTCTACAATATCCACACCGGCCCAATCATGAATATAGACCCAAGGCCACGCCGCTATATCTGCGATGGAGTACTCATCCACCAGAAATTCACGGTCCTTCAGACGCGTGTCTAAAACGGTGTATAGGCGTTTGGTTTCCCTCTGATAACGATTTATGGCATAATCGATCTTCTCCGGTGCATATCGATAAAAAACATTTGCCTGGCCCTGCATTGGTCCTATGCCAGCCATCTGAAACATAAGCCATTGAATGACCACCGAGCGACCCTTTTTGTCAGTGGGCAAAAACTTTCCAGACTTTTCTGCAAGATAAATGAGTATCGCTCCCGATTCGAAAACGACAAAATCACCTTCATCACGGTCAACAATTGTGGGAATTCTGCCGTTTGGATTTAGCTTTAAGTAACCGGGATCTTTCTGTTCCATTTTATGGAGTTTAATATGTGTAACATTATATGGTAGCCCTACCTCCTCAAGCATGATTGAAATCTTTCTCCCATTAGGGGTTGCAGCCGTATAGAGATCTATCATGTTCCCTCCAGTGAATAGATAAACTTAGTTATATAAACATTTTATAATTTCTTATTTTCTTTGTCTTGATACAAAGAAACAAAAATCAAGGGCTGACAAAAAATTAGGATTTATTAAATCAATTCCTACAGCTAAAAATATTTAATTCTACCCCAACCCTAAATCTTTTTTTAACGCTTCCGGAATTGATTTTGGTAATTTTTTGAATGCCCATTTAAGATCTAACAAACTGTAACCGAGTTATTTATCATCTACAGTGGCGACAATGATATGGAAGACTAAAGTCCTCCGCTACATAAGAAAGCATAAAATGTATCGGCGACTCTTTAGGTCGCCATCTTAAGAAATGGGTTATAGGAAAGCCTACACTTATTCAAAAGGGAACTATACGTAGTATCAAGGCTGAGCTCAATGAAATCCGACTGCTCAGAACAAATGGACTTTTAATGCAGTACCGGTTAAAAAGAACGTGAATAGAATTTTGGACTGATGGCAGCATCAGTTCCTAGATCGTTGATTTCATCTGTTATTGAGCATAAAGGCTCCTACCCCGGGGTTGGAGAGGAGTTATCTGCCATTTCCCTGTCCAAAATAAGAAGCGCAGAGCTGTTATCTCCAGCCAATTTAAGATTGTCAACCATATCTCGAGCACTTTTCTCCTCTTCAACCTGCTCCTTAATAAACCACTGCAATTCAACTGCTGTTGCATGATCTCCTTCATTTACAGCCTGCTCATAGAGCTTGTTGATCATGCTGGTAACCTCTCTTTCATGTTCGAGTACCTGTTGAAACATCTTTAATAGAGAATTATATTTCGCTTGTGGCTGTTCAATAGATTTTAAAACAATCTTCCCATCACGATCTATTACATAATCGAAAAGTTTAAGTGCATGCTCGAGCTCCTCTTTACTCTGATGCCTGAGCCACGAAGCAAATCCCCTCATGTTTAAAGATTCGCAATATGCACTCATTGAAAGATAGGTATACGATGAGAAGTACTCATTATTGATCTGGTTATTCAATCCATCCTGCATTTCTTTACTTAGCATTCTTAACCTCCATGTAATTTATTAAATTATCTTAAATACATTTTAACCAATAAAATTCAAATAATTGTATTAGCCATAAATATTCCATAAACGAAACCTAAATTCAAGTAAATACCAACTGGAAAAGATTACCATCTAAATCTTACTGACCATTGGAACAACTAAAATTATCAGTTTGGTTATAATAAACGTTTGAATCAATTCGTAAAACCATTTACGTTAGAAACACTTAATATTATCGTGACTTAGAATATCTGTTGTTGAGAAGCATCATCATATATAAGATATTATGAACATAAGGAGAAAAGGTATTAAAAATGAAGATTATTTCATCACCTATTGCAATAATTTTATTTTTAGCTTTTTTCTTCAATTCAGTTGGTACTACGAAAGAGACTAAAACTCTCAATAGCGATAAAGACAATACAGACAGCACCGATATTCTATTAAATGTTCAAAGAACCAGCACAAACCCGGTTGAACTTGGTAGAGTCAACTGGCTGCGTAATTTCGATGAGGCGGTAAGAGTGGCCAGAGTCGAGAACAAACCACTTCTTGTTTTATTCCAGGAGGTGCCTGGTTGCAGCACAGCTTCGGGCTATGGAAAACACGTTTTGAGTCAACCGCTGATTGTCGAAGCAGGGGAATCTCTATTTGTTCCAATCGCCATTTACAACAATATTAACGGACCCGACTCCAAGGTACTTACATCATTTGGAGAGCCGTCCTGGAACAACCCCGTGGTTCGAATAATGGCATATGATCGTAAAGAACTTGTACCAAGATTAAGTGGAGATTACTCAAAGCTGGGTCTGGTTACCTCAATGGTTAATGCCCTCGAAAATAATAATCAGATCGTCCCCAACTATTTAAGGCTTCTGAAAGAGGAGCTTAAGGCAGGTGTAAGTGGAACAGATAAGGCTGTCTTTGCAATGAGCTGCTTCTGGTCAGGTGAGGAAGCGCTCGGAAGGATTGATGGCGTAATCTCTACAAATCCTGGATTTATGAAAGGATACGAGGTGGTAAAAGTAGAATATGATCCTGATCTAATCTCATATAATGACCTTCTTAACAAGGCGAAACATGACCAGGTTGCTGATCATGTGTTTGTGAAAGACGGAATTGAGAAAAATGTCGCTGAAAATCTAGTGGGAAAATCTTCTGTTTCTAATATTAGCAATTTTAGACCCGACAGTGATCCTAAGCATTACCTATCACAAACTATCTATAGATATATTCCGATGACTTCGCTTCAATCATCGCGTGTAAACGCGGCAATAGGGAGTGGCAGAGCCCCCGACGATTATCTATCACCGGGGCAGCGAGAGCTATTGAAATATATTAACAACCATCCAGAGATTAACTGGCAAAATACAATCGGCCTAGATTTTCCCACTGCATGGAACTCAGCAATGACTCTGGTGAATAGAAAGGTTGGAATGAAATAAGGCTCTTTGCCCCAAATTCTAGGGCATCAAAATAGAAACGGAAGGTCATTCTTTCATTCCGAGAAACCCTGACTAGTGCCGAATGCTACGAAACACTTAAAATGATATGAAGGAGATCGCTTCGTTCCAATCGCGATTGTAGATGTCAGATAATTCGTGGACAAAATTCTTACAATTTCATGAATAGATTTATTTTGATGAGTCCTTTTCGGAACGAAAAGGACTTGAATGGCATTCCAAAAATTGCGTTAAGAGGATGAATGTCATAGTCAGTCATGCTGAACTTGTTTCAGCATCTCTTGTTTCCATTAGATCCTGAATTAAATTCAGGATGACCGGGTTATGGTTGAATTAAATTTTTTAGTTGTTATGTCATCCCCGAAATCAATAGTCGGGGATCCATCCCCGCCACAAACGTGCGGGGACAGGCTCTGGATTCCCTAATAAGGAATTAGGGAATGACAATAAGGGGGTAGCCTAGTCCTTGTACCCTGAGTTTATCGAAGGGCCTGTCCTGAGTTTATCGAAGGATCGATGGGTTGCTTCTTTGTACCTGTGCTGAACCATGTCCTGACGATAGGTCAGGATCTATTCAGTATCAAGACAAAGAAGTTAGAAAGAAAAATAAGATACTTGAAGAAAATACTTTTAAAGATTCTGTCATCGAAATATCTAACATTTACAGCGATGACATAAAATTGCTTTAAAAAAATGGGGAATGTACCTTCGTGGACTGTCCCCATTTTTCCTGAGATTTACAACATACGTAATTAATTCGGGGAAGAAAACCTTGAAGTTAGTTTCAAGATCGCGGTAGTTTAATGCCACCTCTTCTAATGCACCACTCAAGTCGTTTTCCCTGTTAAACCTTCTCTCAATTCTTTTTGATATTTTGTCCAATGTAATTCCAATCGCTTCCAAGTATCGATAAGAACCGAGCCAGTCCTCCTCAATCATCTTCGGAACTGCAAACTTCAGATCTCCAGGGAGAAGCTTCCTGTATCTTTTCAGGATTGCGTATGACTTAGCAATGAACTCATTAAGCTCTAATTCCGAATATAATGCCCAGTTCTTTGCCAAAAAGTGATCAAAAACAACATCAAGTATGATTCCAGCGAATCTTCGCCTTTTCGAGCTGAATAGCTTTCTGCTTTGCAAAACCATCTCATGAGTATCGGTAAAAGAATCAACTTTGCGGTGAGTGTCGATTGCAGTGAGGATTTCCGCAGGGTATTGATCAATCAGAGGGCCCTTAACAAAATCTGCAATTATACTTCCGAGCATAGATTCCCCTGAGTCCTCAGAGAGATAGAGATGTGCAAGATAATTCATAAGCTATTATATTGATTAATAATAAGGGATATCAAAACACCTGAGAACATTCAGCAAATTTATCTACTATCACACAGGATATAATCTCTTCCCCTTCAACATTTCGAATGGACACATTCCAACCGCCCTCAAATTGCTCCATACTAACAAATCCGAAGTCGTCAAAGCTCACTCCTTCATTTACGATCGCACCAGCGATTTCCACTCCAGCCAGTGGAACGCTAACAGCCTGATCCAGCTCCGTTCCGCTAAATCCGACTACAAACTGAGGAGACCTATCTCCTTCAAAGCTCAGCATTTCAAATAAGTGGATATGGCCGGATAATACAAGATTTATACCTGGCTTAAGTGAATTTCCCGTTGACGCTTGGAGAGTGACGTTCGACCGGAAAAGATCACCGTTAAATTCACCTATCCCCCAAACCGGGTGATGAGCTACGAGCCATGCATTATCTCCTGCGACCTCACTCAGAGCATCAATCTGGGCTGAATAAACGTCCACCAGATTCTGGGGAGCATCGTTATCATGAGCGCTTGACGAGTCAAGCATCAAAAGTTGCACCAAGCCTATATCGATAGAATATGGTGGTGTAAACTCGTCACATTCCGGGAATGGGGGGTTTGGATCAAGGAATCGAAACCAACCATTGCCTGCGCGACTGCAGTCTTCATGATTTCCTCGCGTAAAGACCCATGGCGCAGAAGCCAGTAGAGCAGAGGCCGGGGTGAAAAAATCAGCACTCCAGGTCTCCCAGTTGTCTCCGAAGGGTGAACCTTCGCACCCAATATTTCCTTCTGGACATTGCGATTCACGATACAGATAGTCTCCAACATGTATGACAAGCTCTGGACCCCATATTGCTGCACTCTCAGCTACTTTTTCAAATGGCCAGGCTTCCGGATCATTACAGGCCTGCGCATCGTCACCCTTAATCCTGCATCCTGTATCTCCAATAATTACAATGCGCTTCGGATTCTGCTCAGGCAATTTCAGTTTTCGACCTTCGATTGATGCGGAGGTTGTTTCAGGTGGGATAATAGTCTCGCATACCAACACAGGGAAATCATGTTCTGATGGTTGTTCTCGAACCTGCATCGGCTGAGAAGAATTGTCCAATTTTATGTTTGGACATCTTGAATTTTCAGTAATAACACGTGCAAATACGACTCCAGAGGGACCCATCTGAACCCACATAGATTGTATCCCACTGGTTGATGAACCAGAATCGTCATTGCATGCTAGAATTAAGGAATTAAGAGAAGATACAACACATATAAATATAAGCCATAATCGAGACTGAATATTAAATCCAAGGTAAAATTTAGATTCTATATACATTTACCTATCTACCCAAACTTTGGATTATTTAATCTTAACACTGAATTTATTGATACATTTAGTCTATCTCAACCAACTCAACATCAAAAATTAGCGTAGCATTTTCGGGGATTACCGGTGGATACCCCCTGGCGCCATAGCCAAGTTCAGGAGGGATCATCAGTTGACGCTTACCCCCAACTTTCATCTCTGCAATTCCTTCGTCCCATCCTTTAATTACCTGACCGGTCCCTAGAATAAACTCAATAGGCTCGCCCCGATTTATTGAGCTGTCAAAGACGGTACCATCTTTCAATTTTCCGGTATAATGCACCTTAACCTTTTGACCAGCTGTCGGCTTAGGACCATTTCCTTCTTCAATAATTATGTATTCCAGACCGGAATCAGTTTTATGCACTTTAGATTTCTCCTCCTCTCCAGCAAACGTTGATTTACATACTATGAAAAATGACAAAGTTATAACAGCTAAAGGTAAGACCATTCTTGTCATTGTCGTCTCCGATTTTCATTCATTTGAGTTGAAAGGATATACAGATCGTTTTGATAAAGCAAAGAGTGGAGAAAAGCGTGTCTCTTCCCCCTTCACGGTGGAAATTTTAATGCGGGGTTGTGAAACCCCGCCTATCGGCATTGGGAAATAATCTTACATATGTTGAATATCGGGACTTTCCAGTCCCGAGCCAATTGCGGCTAGAAATCGCTCCCAAAATCCCTCTAAATCTCCCTTTAAGAAAGGGAGACTTTATATAGCTTCCTGCTTTTATAGACGAAGGATAGGGAGTTTTTGTTCACGGCTCTGGGCTAATCTCATACCAGATGTTCGAAATATAGCCGGCCGCATCCGGCTTATTGATCTCTTTCACTAATGTAGGCTCACCGCCTGTACATCGCCACTCATAGACCGTTGAGCGGCCTGACGCATATGCAGGTATGAATTCAGAACCCGGATTTGATTTACACCAGTCTTTCATTCCTTGATTTGGTTCGCGAGACCTATCAGCTTTTTCCGTACACGGCAGATTTGCCCCCACGTTGCAGGCATATACCTTCCCATCCATGCAACGCCAGTAAGTGCCTCTCTCGAACACATCAGACGGAGCGTCAGCAGGTGCTCCAAAGGCCTTCCTTAACCCGAGCACGATCGCCTCAGGTAACTTCGGCCCGACATAACGTGAATCAGGCGAATCAATAGTATCAACCGCCTTGCAGTAGGCGAAAGGATCTTTAAACGCGGTCTCTTCCTCAGAACCTGATTTCGATACATGAGAATTATCATCTCGCTTCTCGCCCTTGCATGATATTTGGATTAATGATGTCAACATAAAAGTCAGAATAACTACAACAAGAGTTTTGCTATGCATCTTTGCTTTTGCTCCTTCGCAATTTGTTTTCAAGTGAATCAATCGTGTAATAATAACATATCACGTTTCACACTCTAAGGTTACATCCAATTCATCCACACTTTCCGAAAATATCGGCCTACGCAAAACTCTTATACTAAATATAATTCCCGCTCTCCATTCATAACAGGGCCTAATCTTTCTAACCTAAATAAAATATTTTCGTGTTGCACAGTTCTTTAACTATAACTGGTAATCCTGTCACTGCTTTCCTTGATTACATAGATGATCTCATTACAATAAAAGCAGTTTTAAAGTTGATAAGGAAAAATCCGGCTAATTTATGGTCCTGCTACTATTGATTGTCAGTGTTTTAACGATTCTTATAACAATATTTTTATTGAAGCTGCTCAAAATAATTACATACCACAAAGAACTCCCTATTGTTGAAGAGCTTGATGGAAATACTCCAATGGTATCAATAATCGTTCCTATGAGAAATGAGGAAAGGAATGCAAAGCAATGCATTGAGAGTCTTATGTCTCAAAATTATTCAAATTTTGAGGTGATAGTCGTTGACGATAGATCAGAGGATGACACCCTGAAAATACTTAAGGAGTTCGCCTCAAAGCACAGCAACATTAGGCTCGTTGAGGGTACACCCACCCCGGAAGGCTGGATTGGGAAAAACCATGCACTTTGGCAGGGGGTGAGAGAAGCAAAGGGAATCTGGTTCCTTTTTCTCGATGCAGACACGATTTCCGAGAATCACATGCTTCCTTCGGCAATCAAATTCGTCGAAGATAATGGTATTGATATGCTTTCGCTCTCCCCTTTTCAGATATTGGAAACATTTTGGGAACGAGTGGTCCAGCCTGTTATTTTTTCCTCCCTTTACTATGCTTTCCCTCAAAAGAAAATCAATGATCCAAAAAGTAAATTAGCAGCTGCAATCGGTCAATTCATATTAATCAAACGATCAGTGTATGAGAACACTGGTGGACACTCTTCCATAAAAAATAAGATTGTTGAGGATTTTGCCCTGGCACAACTCGTAAAAGGTTCTGGTTATCAGCTATGCGTCATGAGGGGAATCAAACTCATCAGAACCAGAATGTACACTAATTTTGACGAGCTCTGGGAGGGGTGGACAAAGAATCTTTTCTTCGGACTCAACAAGAGATGGAGAAATCTCATATTTCTTGTGTCCGTGCTTCTTTCCTGGGGAATCATACCTCCTGTCCTCTTCATCTGGTCCGTATTCAATACAGTTTGTCAACAATCGTTATCATTTGTTCAATTGTCCATTGCGTTTGAATGCACCTTTCTCCTGGCGTTAATCACATACACCGCCTGGCAGACCACTCGGCTCTTTTCTATTCCCCGCTTTTATTCCTTAACCGTTCCCTTGGGAGTGGCGGTATACATAGCAATGGTGCTGTCTTCTGCTTACAAGGTAGCGAGTGGCGAAGGAGTTTCTTGGAAAGAGAGGGTATATAAACTCTAAACAAAATCAAAATTTCGTCTTGCCAGAAGCGATGAATTTCATCAATTAATTGATGAGCAATAAATACGCGTTAAAAAACTATGCGCTAAACTTTCTAAATAATCGTTGCAAAACATGTGTAATAAAAATAATGGCATTCTGTTTCCCATGATTGTATAATGAAACTAAAGCCAACAACTATGAATAATCTCATAGAATTCATAAGACCGGTAAAAAAACTACATACCGTCATATTCTTCGTCACTTCCCGCTGTAATGCACGCTGTAGAACCTGTTTTTACTGGGAGGAGCTCAATCAAAAGGGTGACCTGTCGCTAGAAGAGATAGAGAGATTGTCAGAGACTA
>DASWID010000133.1 GCA_036397855.1 Thermodesulfobacteriota bacterium
AGAAAGACTGGTTGTGGGTTTAATGTCTGGCACATCTATGGATGGGATAGATGCGGCTCTTATCAAGATTACGGGGTCTGGCCTTGATACGAAATTCGAATTAATAAAATTTACGTGTATTCCATATGAATCGGAGATAATTGAAGGCATAGAGCGCTTAGACTCATCTATCTCAATAGAAAAAATCTCTGAACTTAACTTTCTTGTTGGAAGAGCCTGTGCCGATGCTGCCATTGCTGTTATTGAGGAGGCCGGATTTCAGGTTGGTGATATAGATTTGATCGGTTCACACGGTCAGACAATTTATCATAATCCGCCCTCTTCAAGAGATGGTGTTCCCTCTACATTACAGATAGGTGAGCTGGATGTAATTGCGGAGCGCACCGGAATAACTACTGTCGGTGACTTCAGGACCCGTGATATAGCTGCAGGCGGTGAAGGCGCTCCATTGATCCCTTATGCAGATTATCTGTTCTTTCATGGATCTGGAAAGACATTAGCATCACAGAACATTGGTGGGATATCTAACGTCACTGTGATAACCGAAAGAATATCGGATGTTGTAGCATTTGATACTGGGCCTGGAAACCTCCTGATGAACTGGATTGTGAGTTTAGCAACGGAGGGAAGAAAAAGGTACGATGTTGATGGGGAGATTGCTAAGGGGGGTAATGTTGATAAAAGATTATTGGAAAGGCTGTTGTCCGATCCCTATTTCAGTCTTAAACCACCGAAATCCACCGGCGGAGAACGATTTGGCAAAAGGATGGCAATGGAGCTTTATTCTTTGGCAAAAGATGGTGAAATTACGCTATTCGATTTGATGGCGACACTACTTGAGCTAACTGTGGAATCTATAGCGATATCTTACGACCATTTTATATTTCCGAAATGGAGTGTTAGTGAAGTAATATGTAGTGGTGGAGGGAGTAGAAATCCGATTTTGATGAAGAGACTGAAAGAAAGGGTGAATAATGTAACAATTTCAAGCTCGGATGCTTATGGAATACCAGTTGACGCAAAGGAAGCGATTGCGTTTGCCATCTTCGCAAATGAGCTTATCTCCGGTAATTACACTAATTTGCCCACTGTAACAGGCGCTAAGTCATTTGTGCCTTTAGGAAAGATTGCGTTAGGTAGGGCTTGCTGAAAGCAGAAGTCAGGTAGTTTCCATTGGATTATCATTCTTTTCCATTAAAAGCATTTGGAGCCCAGTATTGTACTAGGGCTGAAGGTAGAAGCGATGAAATATGGTATTGATACGATGAGCCTAATGCAGAAGATTGGACAGATACTCATGCCTAGGCTTGATTTTTATGAATCGGATACTCTGGATTATGCGAAAGAGCTCGTTGAGAGATATAAAGTTGGTTCTTTTATTATCATGAGAGGGGATTGTGAGAATACGGGTCGGGCAATTCGACAACTCCAGAATATTTCACCCATTCCTTTGCTGTTTGGATGCGATGCCGAACGGGGATTAGGGCAGATATTGTCCGGGGCTACTCTTTTTCCCTTTACAATGTCTCTCGGAGCAATAGGTGATAACGATCTTGTTTATAGCCAGGCTAGATTCATCGCTAATGAGATGAAGGCTCAGGGTCTAAATATTATCTTTGCCCCTGTTTTAGATGTTAATTCAAATCCTGATAATCCAATAATAGGAATCCGTTCCTACGGTGATGACCCCCATAAGGTTTCAAGACTAGGAACTTCATTTATCAGGGGTACTCAAGAGTATGGAGTAATGGCATGTGCCAAGCATTTTCCAGGACATGGTTCATCCGATATTGATTCGCATATAGGTTTACCAACTTTATCTCAATCTATTGAGGAATTTTTAATATGTGATCTGATTCCATTTCGAGAAGCAATCAGTGAAGGTGTTTCATCAATTATGACAGCCCATATTTCATTGCCCCGGATAGATGAAAATGCTGTTCCTGTGACCTTTTCGGCAAAATTAATCAGTAAAATATTATTTCGCGACCTAGAATTTAGGGGTTTGGTAATATCGGATTCTTTTCAGATGGAAGCGTTATCTGAATACGGTGACGAAGTGGACATGGCAGGTCAGGCATTGACTGCTGGGTGTGACATAATCCTCGACCCTGTAGATCCTATTTGCCTGGTGGAAAAATTAACTAAAAGGGTAGCGGACGGAAAAATCTCTATGGCTCATTTAGAAAGGGCTGTAGAAAAGGTTATCATGGCAAAATCGAGATGGCTTGATGAGCCTCAGATTGATCTCTTGCAAGGGGAAAACCCTGGGTTGAGAATTCTTAACGAAATTGCCAGGCGCTCTGTTTGTCTTGTGAAAGGAGGTAGATTGGTTAATAATAGGGTGAAGATATTTGTTTTCGATGTTACTCAATCTTCAGATGATATTTCTAAGCCCTTTGTTGGAAGACTCTTGGATGCCGGAATAGAATGTAAAGTAGAAGTAATCCCGCTTTCTAGTCCGGATGTTCCTTTTCAAACTGAATCGAGATCTCGCCAACCGATAATCTGCCTAACATATACATCGGTTGGTGCTTGGAAGGATTATTACAAGCTACCCGAGAGTTTTAAGAATTGTTTAAGGAGCGTTGCCAGAATTAACCGTGATAAGTTTTTAATATCTTTTGGGTCGCCATATGTAGTTCGGGGATTTGAGAATTTCGATACAATCATCTGTGCCTTTGATAAACTTGATGTTTGTCAAAATGCAGCCGCAGAGGTGCTTTTAGGAAAGCTCAAACCCGAAGGAATCCTTCCCGTTCGATTAAGCAAAATTTAAGAATCGATTAACTTTATGTCTGAATTTAACTTAAACTCTCTCAGTCCATTAGATTGGTTAATTGTCGTTGCTTATTTACTGTTTTCTTTGATTATAGGCGTCTATTTTACCAGACGTGCAAGTGGGAGTATGTCCTCTTATTTCGTTTCTGGAAGAAACCTTCCCTGGTGGATCATTGGGACTTCAATGGTTGCTACAACATTTGCTACCGATACGCCACTTGTGATAACTGGATGGATTAGAACAGAGGGGATATGGAAAAATTGGTTTTGGTGGAATTATATATTTAGTCATGTATTTATCGTATTTGTTTTCTCAAGGCTATGGAGAAGGGCAGAGGTCATTACGGATAATGAACTTATTGAAATTCGTTACAGTGGTAAGCCTGCGGCATTTCTAAGGGGTTTTAAGGCCTTTTATTTTTCCACGTTATTCAATTTCATCGTTATGGGATGGGTAATTAGTGCAATGGCTAAGGTTCTCAAGGTCTTTTTTGGAGTTGATACTCCTCTTGCCATCTTCATTTGCATGGCAATTGCCTTTTTTTACACTATGATGTCTGGGTTGTGGGGAGTAGCGCTTACTGATTTTCTTCAATATTTTGTCGCTCTTATTGGCACAATTGTTCTTGCCTGGGTGGTGATTAGTTCCCCAGAGATAGGCGGTTTCCCTGGTTTCTTCGAAAAAATAAATGGACTTGAGACTCATATTTCATTCTTTATGACCCCGTCAGGCGGGATACCGGTTAGTGAAGGTTTTTGGTCATCCAGTTTTTTCGTTTTTTTAGTTTACGTGACCATCATATGGTGGTCCTCCCATAATGCTGATGGAGGAGGATATTTCATTCAGCGGATGTGTTCTGCTAAGAACGAGCGGCATGCTTTATTAGGAACAGCCTGGTTTTCTCTCAACCATTATGTAATTAGACTCTGGCCATGGGTATTAATTGCAGTAGCTTCTCTGATTGTTTATCCGACTGCGTCCGTTACAGGAGGGGACAACGAAGCCATGTACATTGTTGTTGTCAGAGATTTCCTTGGTTCTGGTCTTACCGGTTTGTTAATCGTGTCATTTCTTGCGGCATTTATGTCGACCTTATCTACGCAACTTAACTGGGGGGCATCATACTTAATGAATGACATCTACAGGAGATTTATTAAGAAAAATGCGCCGGAAGCTCATTATATTCTTATTTCAAGGGTCTGCACATTGATTCTGACCGTACTCGCTGGGTATATCGCTTTTCACATCAAAAACATAGGCAAAGCCTGGATTTACCTTTGGGCTATGAGCGCGGGAATCGGATTGGTGCTGGTACTCAGATGGTTCTGGTGGAGGATTAATGCATGGTCTGAGATATCCGCTCTCGCTTCATCTTTGATAACGATTTTCGTTCTGACCATGTTTACCAGGCTACAGAAAGTGCCTATCGAGCTAAAGCACCAGATCATAGTAATTCCGGTTTCCATCGTAAGCTGGGTGTTAGTTACATATTTTACCAATCCTGAACCTAAGGAAACGTTATTTAAATTCTATAACAGGGTACGCCCATGGGGTTTTTGGGGTCCAGTGAAAGAAATGAATCCGATCATCACAGCACCTTCATTTTTCCCAGTAGTGATTAATTGGCTTTTAGGAGTTGGTTTTATATTTTTTGCGATGGTTGGACTAGGCAAATTGCTTTTTGGACATTCAACTCTAGGGTTCATTATGATTTCAATTTCTGCCTGCTCGGGAATTTTGATTTATATTCGACTAAAAAAGGAATTTAGAGAAAGTTGATATTCGTGAGATTGTCTGTATTAAAAATCGAAAGCTTCAATGCTTTGTGGTTATTTTCTGACTTTCAAATCTTGTTAATTGTGTTATAACTATTTAAGTTTTATTATTTTTACGGATGCCCCATGACAATTTCAGTGAAAGTTTTAAAGCAGCCCAAGCTCAGTTTTTCTGAGAAACTTTACCTGCCAGAGGTATTTCGTGGCTTGATGATAACACTCAAGCATCTTTTAGCTTTTAAACCCGTCACTGTGCAATATCCAGAGGAAATAAAACAGCTTCCACCAAGGTATAGGGGCCTTCATATTTTACCAGCAGACGATGAGGGTGAGATAAGGTGTGTTGCTTGCAAGCTTTGCGAGGTTGCATGCCCCACGCAAGCAATATCTATAGTTGCTGAACCTGCAGATGATTACGGCATAGAAAGGAGGCCAAAAGTTTACAACATAGATTTTATGCGGTGCGTATTTTGTGGATTCTGCGTTGAGGCTTGTCCATGCGATGCCCTTAGGATGGGGATGAAATATGAACTTGCGTCGTATAACAGGGCAGGGCTTATTCATACTAAAGAGGTATTCTTCGACCCGAATGTAAAGAGTGTTGCACCCAGAGATAATGCAAACTTCCTGTATGAAATGGGAGAAGGTGAGATTTTAGATGACCCTGATGAAGCTAAAAAAGTGAGAGAATTAACTGGAATTTATACAAAGAAATAATTCTGGCCGGTCTTCATATAAAAATCGTTCATAGTTGATTCTGCGTTGTTCTAGCGCCATCTTGAAGGTTTTTTATCGATAAAAATAAACCATTATTTAAATTTTTTTTACGTCGAACGAAGAAGATATAACTTGTGAAGAATCCAGCAAGTGACGAATGTAATTCCGCTGTATAAGTAGTACAAGAAATGAAGCGGTATAGATAAAAAAGTAAATTTTAGACCCCTCTTGTGGAAAAGAAAATTGTATAAATCCAGATTGAGGATTATTATAGCGATAATTAGCAAGACGGCGAGAGCAATGAAATATGCGTTTAAACCAATTGCAATGATATTCACGGCATCTAACATAGTTAAAATTAGCAATACTATAATTATTCCAGCTAAGAATGAGCTTATTCTGTAATTAACCTTTAGATTCAAGTCACCGGAAAGAGCTCCATTCTCGATTATCAATTTTGACCATGGCAAAGCCCGGTTTAAAATATCGGTTTTCAACAAACCATACCAGGTCCATTGCTTTAAATGCTTAACCTTTAAATCTTTATCCAGGCGGATTTGATAACCAGCGTTACAAATTCTTAGACCTAGTTCTATATCTTCAACGGATGGTTTTGTATATCTTATCTCGTCAAATCCATTTAATTGGAGGAAAACATCCCTGTAAATAGCTCCGAAACCCGCCCAAAAGGTTTTTGCATTTTCTTCTGAATTCTGATGAATGAAATGGTGAAGTAGATTTTTAAACTGCGACAGGAAGTCTTCCGCGGCCGGGCTTTCATCGTAGGAACCGAATACAGCTACGACATCGGGATTTTTTCTGAAGTCATCGATGACTCTCTCTATGGTTTCGTACCGTACAATTACATCGGAATCAATAAATACGATTATTTTTCCTCTTGCCATCTTCGCTCCGTAGTTACGTGCTGCCGCAGGCCCAGAGTGATGAGGCAGTTTATAAACTATTGCTCCTTTTCTCTCGCTTATTTCTACACTGTCGTCTGTGGAACAATCATCAACGACAATTGTTTCATATTTAGAATAAGAAGATCTCATTAATGCATCCAAGCAATCCTTCAGATGCTTGCTGCCATTATGAACGGGAATGATAACCGAAATCACGGGAGGTTTCTTCATTTGAACTTATCACTTTCAGTTAAATCTAGGATTTAAATGGTATCTTGTTATAAAGCAATAACGACGACGAAAAGTTAATCTTGAAAATATTCTTCACTTCCTGAGTTCAACGATCTTATTATATATCCAACCGATTAGGGTTCCAAAGATTGTTCCAAAAGCAAAACCGTAGAAAAATCCTAGAATACTGCCCATAAAAGATACCTTGTATCCAATAAAGAACTGACTAAGAAGCTCTAAATGAGGACCAACTATGTACTCCCCTCCTGGACCAATATGCCCACCCTTTAAAACGAGCCAGTTGGTTGCAATAAATATGACCAAACCTATCGAGATGCCTAGAGTTAGACCCAGCATCTTAGTATTCAAGATCATCACCGCGCTATAGAGATTTTCTTCTTCCGTATTAATTTTCTTTCCTTCCATATTTAATTAGCCCTTTTTCTCATGCCTGAAGTACCTAGATATAGTCTAGGAAGTCCTTAAATGATCTAGATTCTGCCTGTCTTTTGACCCTATGAAGGTAAACACTTATAGATAGATTTCGGAGGTATGCATATAACCACCCAAAGATAAATCCCCAAAGAAAACAGTACCCTAAACCAATAAGTGTGCCGCTTAGGGAGACCGTATAACCGATAAAATATTGTCCAAGGAGGTTGAAATTTGGGTCTCTTGAATCGACTCCTGTTAATATTAACCAGAATGTAGATACGAAAATAGCAAGTCCAGAGGCTGATCCCACGGCAAGGGCGAATGCAAATTTATCCATTCTGGCAAATGCCTTTATCAGTAAATCTAAGCCGGTAAGCTTTTCGTTTTTGATTGTGAATAGTCTTGGGTGTAATGGTTGCGTGGTGGCAAGCGTTGATAATTCATCGACATCTGTTCTCTCAGCTTGAGAAATGTCTTCGTGGTATTCTTTATCTGTATTAACCTTCCATAGGTCATAATTAGCACCGCGTATATTTCTCACAGCCAACATCGCGGTCAGCATCGAATGATCTTGATTATTGTATTTATGCATACCATTTCGACCAACTAGCTGCAGGTTAACAAAATTGGCAAGGAATTGCTTGATTACCTCTAGGGATTCAAGATATGAGGAGTCATAAACAGGATAAGCTTTTGGCATTCGCACAACAGTCCCATTCTCTATTAGAGTTTTGTCTGCCAGTCCTAAAGATGTCAGTTCAGTTTTACCTAGCTCAATTAAATCTTCATCTGGCATGGTCCAAAGTCCGTCTCCTTCAAAACAGAAATATTCAAGACCCAGGCAGGTTTTATTTTGGTCCGGTACCATATCCGGACTCCAGTTCTTGAAATTCTGAATTCTGCCCAACCGTACGTTTGGATCGTGTATATAAATCCAGTTATCCTGAAACACCTCTTTCTTATTGACTATAAGAATCACCGTAAGAAAATCTCTATAATTGAGGTTCCTTGCAGCTTCAAGCACAGGATTAGGTGCAACAGGACTCAATTTGTTAATTAATTCTCTTACCGGCATGCTACTGATAAAGTGCGTACCACTTATAACTTCACTCTTCCCCTCTATATTTATTTCAAGCCGGGTGACTTTGTTGTCGGATAAGTATATTTTTTTAACATCTGCTCCTAAAAGAACCTTACTGCCATTGTCAATAACCCTATTTTTAACCTCATTCCACATCATTCCTGGTCCAAATCTTGGGTAATGGAAGGAATCAATCAGTGTTTTAATCGAGTTTTCTGAAGCAGTGTTTTTTTGTTTGAGTAAAGCAACCCTGAGTGCGGTGAAAAGGGAAAGACCCTTTATCCTCTGTGAAGCCCAATCAGCGCTTATTTCATTACATGAAATTCCCCATACCTTCTCGGTGTAGGTTTTAAAGAACATTTGGTATAGGCGCTTTCCAAAACGATTTGATACCCATTGTTCAAATGTTAATTCAGGCCTTTGAGGAAATAACTGAGACTTGATATAGCTGGTTATTACTAAAATACTGTTCCAAACTCCCAAGTTGAGGAGTGCATTTGAAATTCGGAACGGGTAGTAATAAAACTTTTCATCGTAATAGATTCGAGAAAGGCGGTTACGTTTGATAAAGTCAGATCCCAGAACTTCATTCCACATTTCTTCCACCGACTTAACTTTTGTGAAGAAGCGGTGTCCACCTATGTCAAAAAGATAACCATTGAAGTTAACTGTCCTTGCCAGACCTCCAACGGTGGTGTCCTTTTCGACCACTAATGATTCGATGCTAGCTTTACAAAGTTCATATGCGGCGGTGAGTCCGGCGGGTCCAGCACCTATGATTATTACCTTCTTATCATTAACTGCTTCATTGGACGCTTTCATCTGTTGTTATGATTTCATTTGATATAGGTTTATGATTACAATATCATAGAAAATCAATGTGATACGAGTCTATTTTCATTTGAATAAAGACTAATATTGTACCCGATTCTATGATTCTATATTATTTGAGGTAGTTTTAAATGTCTCACAAATCTCCCTTTTAAAGGTACACTTTTATTGATATAAAGCGGGGGGAGATGAGTATTCTCCTTTCGCTTTAACACTATAGAGAATTTCCTAATTAACTGAGGTAATTAATCCCCAATAGTCCGAAGTGTAGCAATCTTCTGGTGATCTTAATATTTTCTGAATTTCGTGAATATCATGAATCCATTGTTTTCTTAAATCTTTTATACCAGGGAGTCAATCTCAGCAGGCCCGATATAGCTGATTTTAGTTGAGCGCGCTCGGTTACTAGATTAATGCCCCCTTGCCTAGCGTAAAATTCTGATGTTGTTATGTTTGGATCAAGTGCCCTTCCTTCACTCGTAAGTTTAACAACTCGATCTCCCGCAAAGGCGATATTAGCCTTTTTTTCAGCGATCATGAAATCACCCTGTACTACATAGCTTGCTAAAGCACCTCCAGTAGTAGGATGCCCAAGGATCGAAATATAAGGTAGACCAGCGTCTTTAAGCTTCAAAACCGAAAGGATGGTCTTAGGCATTTGGTATAGGGCAACTGTTCCCTCGTGCATCCTAGCGCCGCCCGTAGAAGACACTGAGATCAGAGGTAACCTTCTATTTATAGCATAATCGACGATCATTTTCATCTTTTCTCCAAACACAGATCCCATTGACCCTCCCATGAAACGAAAATCGCTTACGGCTATTGCAACTGGCATGTCAGTAAGCATTCCATAACCTATGATTAATGAGTCCTTGGAGTCAGTTCGAGATGACATTTTTTTTCTGCTATCGGAATAGTCATAAAATTTAAATCTTCCGTCAATGTCATCCACGCTGATGTCAGGACGTATTTCATGGAATGATCCGGGATTCAGCAGTAAGTTCAGGTAATCTTCTGAACCTAGTGGGCTGGGTTTTTGACAGTATGGACAGGCATAATAATTTGATTCAAACTCTTCCTTGGTAGAACGGTTCCGGCAGCCATACCTGATAATTTTACCCTCGGTGTCTTTTTCGTCGTTACAAACGTATGGTTCTGCTCCGTATAGTGCAATCTGCATATGTGAAACTTGAGAGTTAGTGCTCTTGGAAAAAGGCAGCCACCCCTTGATCTTTTTTGCGAATGCCTGATATCTTTTTCTTTTTGTTCCGAGTCGACCACATTCTTCGATTTTTTCTCTTAAATTTTTTTGCAAGTGTTTGATATCGGAACGTTCTAATTCATCAACAGCTTGATTTACACTCTTTTTGATATTTTCAAGGGTTTTAACTAGGTAATCGGATTTATCCAAAGATGGTTCTTTAATTACCTTATCGACAATACCATATCTTAGCATATATTCAGAAGAAGGCTGGAGTACCTTTAGTGCCTCTTCAATATTATCGGCTGTTCGAAATATTATGGCAGAGCACCCCTCTGCAGTTATAACTGAGTATTCAGCGTGGGAGAGCATAAACCTTCTATGTGCAAGTTGCAACGCAATGGCTCCTCCACTACCGCCACTGCCAATAATCACGGAAATTGATTTTGTATTTAGTGTGATCATTTTCGCCTGGCAATATGAAATGAGCCAAGATTGCAGTTTCTCCGCTGAATATTCGAACGGATCGCCCCCGATTGTGTCGATATACGTGTGAAGCATTAATCCATTTTTTTCTGCGTAGATCATCATGTTGTATGCTAGGCCGTAACCATCTGCTTTGACTAAACCGTAATTTAATTTTGCCCGTTCAGATTCATTTGCCGGTGTCTGTTGTGCTATAATGGCTACCCGTTTGTTTTTGCTTTTAAGCCTTGCGGTGCCAATCAAGACTGCAGGGTCATCGATAAATTCGATGATTCTTCCTGAAGGTGCAGTAATTTTATTGTGGAAATCGGGGATCTTGTGCCAGTCTACAAAATCCGAATATAGGGATTCAAGAATATGCCTTGATTTCACCCTATGGTACGATCTTGCCTGTTCGTGAATATTAATGAACCTTGAATTATTAGACATACTGACGATTATTCGAAAATGGTGATATTTTTATATGATTGAGATGATTTAGATTATGATAATTGTATTTGCCATAAAAAAAAAGAAAAATATAAAAAAATGCTCAAGGCAGGTTTTATTATTGAAAATTGTTTGTGTACAATGACCTAATTTCTTCAAGTTCAAAGGAATTAAGTTTAACACTTGATGCTCCAACGTTTTCGCATAATTGCTTTACTGTTTTTGATCCGGGAATAACGGATGAAACTCCCTTATATGATAGTATAAAACTTAATGCTGCCTGGGTCAGGGTTTTCTCAGGGCTTTTAAGAAACTTTAATTTTTTAACTTTTCTTTCTGTGTCTTCTAAGAAATTTCTATTCCATCCCCTTCTATGGTCACTCTTTGGAAATATTGATCTTGAATCGTATTTGCCTGTCAAAAAGCCACAGGCAAGAGGCTCACGTACGATAATTCCTGTTTTTTTCTGAAGTGCTAAGGGGAATATTGTCTTTTCTGCATTTTGGTCTAATAAATTATACCTAACCTGTATCACATCTGGTTTTCCAGAAGTGATTGCTTCAATGCCGTCATCTATATGTGAAGCAGAGACTCCACAGAATCTGATTTTCCCTTGTTCTTTTAATTCGTCGAGTGTTTCATAGACTTTATTTTTGATAATTAAATCCGGTTTCGAATTATGTACCTGATAGATATCTATCCAATCCCTACCTAATCTTTTGAGACTTTTATCAAGTGCAAAGTAAATATAATCTCTTTTTAAATTACATCTTATACCATCATGTCTATAGAAATCCCAGCCGAATTTGGTAGCAATTATCGTATCCTTATCCCCCCTTTCTTTTAAAACCCTTCCAATCAGTTCCTCACTATGACCGTTCCCATAGGAGTCTGCTGTATCGATCAAGTTAATACCTATATCAAGAGCCTTATGCAGCGTCCTTATAGATTCATCGTCATCAGTAGATCCATATCCAAGACCACTTATACCCAAGGTACCAAATCCGATTTCTGATACTAAAAGGTTGGTGCTTCCTAGCGTCCTATATTTCAATTTTTTATGAATAGGAGTTACGATTGGGCATCGATTTATATTCGGAATCTACAATTGAACATGTCCGTTATTTACTGGCGATTGAAATAGCTTTATTAATAAAAAAGGCTGGCTCTTACGATCTCAATCCAAGAGTCCAGCCCTAAGAAATTTATTTTAATTACTAAATTATAGTGTAAACGAAGAACCACAGCCACAAGAACCAGTGGCATTCGGGTTGTTTATTTTGAATCCAGTACCGCTGAGGCCATCTGTGTAGTCCAGCACGCCTCCCTGTAGATAGGCGTAGCTCGACTCATCAATTGCTACCTTTACACCTTCCATTTCGAATACCTGGTCTGTTCCGTCGGTTTCATCATCGAAACCCATTTCATATGAAAAACCCGAGCATCCACCTGGAACTACGCGAACTCTTAATACAGCATTAGGTATATTTTCATCCGCTAAAAGTCTCTTGATTTCATGTGCGGCCTTAGTGGTAACTTCAAACATATAGTTACTCCTCCGTTCAGAATAATCTTCGATCCCTATAAGTATATGCAGTTAAAATAACAATTGCAATTCCAAGTAGAAAAATCACTGAATTAATTATGGCCGACCGTTTATGCAGGGAGCTGAAATTTCTCTGAACTTCATTGTACCTGGGGACGTCTTTAGAGAGGGTTCGCATTTCCATTCTTAATTCGTGGGCATTCGGTGTTATGACAGTACCGGCATATAGAGAAAGTCCAAGCATTACACAAAGTATTGCAATTATTAATGTATAAACAACTCCTGATGCGGTATAGCCAGCAACCCAATTAATTATGGTAGTAAAGAGAGCAACCCCACCACATAGATATGCTATGAGGTAGTACTTAGGAAATATATCGGCCACAAGATCACCGGCCATTTCACGAGGAAGGATTTTAAAAGCACTTCTGGCAGCAATGAGAGAGAAAAAGAAGATGCTTCCGAGCCAGAAAATCAAAGACAGAAAGTACAAGAATCTGAGAAGAGTCTGCATTCGTGGAATGATTCCCTTTGTCTCTTATATTATACCTTCAAATAAAAAAACGTAGTAGGTTTGCAGTAAATAAAAGTACTTAGAAGAAAAACGAACTTTTAGGTATAGTTAAGTTCATGAAAGGTGAAGCAATTCTTATGATAGATTCCAGCGAGAGTAATGCGGATCTTTTCTATAGAATCAATTTTTTTGTGCCCGATCCAGTTATTTATATTGAGCACAAAAGAGGAAAGATACTCGTACTAAATGAGCTAGAAATGGAAAGAGGGAAAAAAGAGGCCAATGTAGATTTTGTTCTTTCCTTCACGGAGTATAGAAATAAACTTCCATCGAAAAAGCGAAATAGAAGAGTGTTTACAAACATTGTTGATCTCATATTCAATGAATATAGGATTAAGAGTGCAATTGTCCCGGGGAAGTTTCCTGTTAAGTATGCCGACGAGTTGAGGAAGCTGGGTTATAGGATAAATTACAAAGAAGAAGAGCCTTTTTTTGAAGAGCGGCTTAAAAAGACTAAAAAAGAAATAGATTTAATAAAAGATTCACTCGCCAAAACCTCGAAAGCGATGGACTTAGCTCTTCGTATGATCTCTTCTTCACGCGTTCTGAGGAATATAGTTTATTTCAACGGCACTCCCCTTACTTCGGATAGACTAAAGGGTGAAATAAATGCTCTACTTTCATTATTGGGTTACACCGCTTCACACACTATTGTTTCTTGCGGTGTACATTCTTCTATGCCTCATCACACTGGTGCTGGGCCTCTAGTGGCGGATCGGCCTATTGTCATAGATATTTTCCCCAGGTCACAAAAGAGTGGTTATTTTGGTGATATGACAAGGACATTTGTAAAAGGTACTCCATCAAAAGAATTAGAGAAAATGTATAAAACCGTTCTCAGCGGACAGAAGTTAGGCATCGGTCTTATTAAGCATGGTGTAAAGACCAGGGATGTTCATCAATCGATTGTAGACTTCTTCAAAAATAGCGGGTTCGAGACTGGATATATTAATGGAAAACATCAGGGATTTATTCATTCGACAGGGCATGGGCTTGGGCTCGAGATTCATGAACCGCCAAGAATAGGATATGGTGAGGGGATTCTTGAGGAGGGAAATGTAGTTACAGTCGAACCGGGGCTATACTACGAGAACCTCGGAGGGATAAGAATCGAAGACGTGGTAGTTGTAGAAAAGGACGGATGTTTGAATCTAACTAAGTATCCAAAAAAATTTAGGGTGTAGTTTTGGATACAATAACTCATGGTCTTATCGGTATCCTCGGTTCAAAAACAGGTTTTTCACAAAGAAATGGAAGGTTTGCGGCGATAGCCTTTCTAATTGGAGCAATATTCCCTGACATAGACCTCGTAGTTTCTTTTTTCGGGCCTGAATTCTCTCTTAGGTACCACAGAGGAATTACACATTCAATCGTAGCTGCTCCATTTTTTGCTATATTCATTACAGCAGCAATTTATCGGTTCGCTTCGTTTAAAAAATTTTTTCTCTTATCAGTAATTGTGGCACTTGGAATCTATTCGCATATTTTTTTTGATTTAATCACATCCTATGGGACGGTGATCTTCGACCCAATTAGTCTGAAAAGATACAGCTGGAACCTTGTCTTTATACTTGATCCGTTCATTACCATTCCCGTAATTTTGGGACTCATTTTATGTTGGAAGCGGAGTGACAGAGCATTGATGATATCTGTTTCGATCTTCACTTTTCTGGTGGTTTACTTGATGATGAATCTATGCGTGAGATTATTATATGAAGAGAAATTAGCCAGGTTTGCCGCGACCAGCTCAATTGCTGTCAAAAGGTCGACTGTTTATCCCCGTCCACTTGCTCCCTTCTTTTGGATGGGGGTGATTGAAACGGAACATGCGTTTTATAGATTGGACTATTCGATCTTAAGAAATGCCCCGGTTAGATTGGCTAAGATTGCAAAAATTAAAAGGAATATTTTCATAGACAGAGCCAATTATCTAACGGTGACTAATCTATTTAAGTCGTTTGCGGATTATCCAATCGCCGAATACTCAGAAGTAAATGGCGAACACATTGTTGGATATTATGATTTAAGGTTTAATATTATTCCAAATAGAAATCCATTTAATTTGAAAATAGTCTTTAGTAGTCAAGGGGCCTTAAAGAATGTTTCTCTAAATGGTAGAAAAGTTAGATTGGTATTTTGAACGAAGAAACGGGCCGATTAAAATTTATCTGAAATCCCAATAATCATGTCAGACAAGAGAAATATAGAAAGAACCTTACAAGACCTGGTGGAACTGTGCGAGTATTTGAGGGGTAAAGACGGTTGCCCATGGGATAAAGAGCAGACGCTTGAAACTCTCAAGCCTTTTATTATTGAAGAGGCTTATGAGGTGATTGAAGCAATAGAGTCAGACGATATAGATGAAGTCGAAGAGGAGTTAGGGGATCTTCTTTATCAGATTGTGTTTGCATCTCAAATATGCAGGGAAGAAGGGAAATTTGGTATGGATGGTGTAGTTACTCGACTCTATAATAAATTAGTCCGGCGACACCCCCATGTTTTCGGAGAGGAAAAAGCCAAAAATGCCGAAGAGGCATTGAAGAGATGGCATGGTGAAAAGCTTAAGGAGGGGTCTAGCAAAACAAAACTTCTTGAGATACCACGTTCCATGCCTTCACTGCTCCGTGCCCAAAGGGTGGGCGAGAAGGCTTCTTATGTTGGTTTTGATTGGAATAATGCAAAAGATGTGATCGAAAAGGTTAAGGAGGAGCTTAATGAACTACAAATTGAATTAGAAAGTGGAGACAAAGAATCGATGGAAAAAGAATGGGGTGACTTAATATTTTCACTGGTCAATCTCGCTAGACATCTGGATATTGACGCTGAAAGCGCTTCTCACAGATCAATTAATAATTTCATAAGTAGGTTTAGAAACCTCGAAGAGATGGCAAAGGATATGAATAAGGATCTGTCTGAACTGTCAATCGAGGAGATGGATGAGCTCTGGGTTAAGGTAAAGAATGAGGCTTAATTAATTTCTAAGAATATGCTCATTAATTTCCAGCCATCTTCTATATAGACGTTGGTCTTTGAGGCAAATTTTTCGGTATATGACAAAGAGTGATCTTTTATATCCATATCCTTAGAGGCGCAGATAGCATAGGGCACCGGTTCATCTACATGTGTTCTGATGTCTATTGGTGTCGGGTGATCGGACAAGATTAAGATTTTATAATCCTTAAACCTTGTTATCCCTTCTAAAATATTTTTTAAAACTCGAGTATCAACATCTTCTATTGCCTGGATTTTTAAATCCGCCTTGCCTTCATGCCCTGTTTCATCTGTAGCTTCAATATGTATCATTACAAGGTCAACCTCGTCCAGCGCGCGAAGGGCGTAATCAACTTTACCCTGATAGTTTGTATCAAGGTAACCTGTTGCACCCGGCACATCTATCACTTGAAGTCCTGCATAGACCCCGATTCCTTTCACCAGATCCACCGCTGATATTACGGCTCCTTCGATTCCGTAGAGCTGATTAAACTTCGGCATGTTTGGAGCAGTTCCCTGACCCCATAGCCAGATACTCGTAGCGGGATTTTTCCCTTCTTCGATTCTCTTTTTGTTTACGGGATGGTCTCTCAGGATTTCTTTAGATTTTTCGATCAATTCTTTGTGAATCTCAGCTCCATCGCCACTGGGAAAGTAAGCGGAGACTTCTTTTCCAGAGATGTCGTGAGGAGGAGTTGTTTTAATATTTGCGTTGCCATTCGACCATACAAGTAGGTGCCTGTAGCTAACACCCGGGAACAATCTTATCTTCTCTGTTTCTAAACCTCTTTTGAGGTCAATGATTATTTCTTTAGCTTCTTCAGTTGATATATGGCCTGCGCTATAATCTTCCATTACCGATTTTCCATTTGATTCAGTCAGTGTTACCAGATTACACCTTAATGAAACATCTGATTCTGCTAACTTGACACCGATACTCGCTGCCTCCAGAGGGGATCTGCCTGTGTAATATTTGATTGGGTCATAGCCAAGTACACTTAAGTTACCTACATCGCTTCCGGGAGGAAGACCATTGGGAATCGTTTTTACAAGTCCAAATTGTATTGCAGTTTGGGCAAATTTGTCCAGGTTGGGTGTATGGGCGACTTCAAGCGGTGTTCTGTTTCCAAGTTCTGGCAAGGGATGGTCTGGCATCCCATCTGCTTGTAAAATCACATATTTCATGAGGAAA
>DASWID010000134.1 GCA_036397855.1 Thermodesulfobacteriota bacterium
ATCTATGTTCAATCCCTTTATCCAATATGTGCCAGTACCCTTAGATAAAAATAATCGTAGGTTCTTGGCATTACTCTTCGGTTTTTCTTGGCAAGGAAATCCATACTTTTTCCGATTTTGCAAAAGCTTGCCAAGCAGAGAATATAGAAAAGAGGGAATAGAGGCAAGTTGGATTTGTGCATCTATGAAAAGTTTTAGATTTAGATTATCCCAATGTAGCTTTTTTCGAAGCTCTCAGCACATTTCCGCTTTCAGGTTTTGTTAATTGGAGTTAATCAGAGCGTCAAGAAAATAATGGATTGTGTTTTAATCTGGAACTGGAAAAGTTGACAATGGCTTGGTTCATTGTATCTTTATGCTGAATATTTTCTTAATAAAGGCAATGGAGTTCTGCCTTTAACTACTGTCCCGACCGGGGCAGTTGATGACTCCTGGTAAAAAATATAATCCTCAAAGAAAGGCTTTTAGCGTTAAGGGGACTTTTTATATCTTCTACGGAGGGAAGAAAGGATGGACAGCACTTATGTTGCCTTAATTATGGGAGTTCTCATACTTGTTGCAAGCTTTATTTCTGTTGAAGCTGCCATATCGGTGGCGATCATTGAAATTGCGATGGGTGTTATAGGGGGAAATTTTCTCGGTCTTCAGTCTACGCCCTGGATCGATTTTCTCGCGGGTTTTGGAGGGATTCTTCTCACGTTCCTGGCCGGAGCAGAAACAGACCCACAGCTCATGAGAGAAAAATTCAAAGAGAGCTTTCTTATCGGCGGGATTTCATTCCTTGCACCGTTTCTTTTCGCTTTTGCATACTGCTACTGGGTAGCGGGGTGGAGTATGAAAGCTTCCCAGATTGCGGGGGCCGCTCTTTCTACTACATCGCTTGCAGTCGTTTATGCGGTTCTGGTCGAAACGGGGCTTACCGAAACAAGGATTGGGAAAATAATTATGGCATCCTGTTTTGTCACGGACTTTGGCACGGCCCTGGCGCTGAGTCTGCTCTTTGCCGAAGGAAACCCGCTTATTCTGGTGTTTGTTTTCGGCTCTGCCGTGATAATTTTCCTGTCGTCGAAGGTTATGTATCCGATTCTGAAGAGGTATGGGAACCGTGTGATTGAGCCTGAAATAAAGTTCTTATTCTTCCTTCTCTTTTTATTAATGTATCTTGGTAAAATCGGGGCAAGCCATGCGGTCCTTCCCGTGTTTATCCTGGGGCTTGTGCTTTCTAATGCACTTCGGTCGAATAGAGATCTTCAAAGAAAGCTGAGAGTAATTGCTTTTGCAATGATAACTCCATTTTTCTTCATAAAAGGTGGTATGAACGTTTCTCTTAATGAGGTGTATGCCAACTTTGGAATCCTTCTGGTGTTATTCGGACTTAAAATGGGGGCAAAGGTCATTGGAGTATATCCACTTGCAAAGAAATATATTCCAAAGAGCGCTACTTACGCTACGCTTCTTATGAGTACTGGACTTACCTTTGGCACTATTTCCTCCCTGTACGGACTCTCAGCAGGATTTATTAATATCAGTCAATTTTCGGTGCTGGTCACAGTCGTGATACTAACGGCTATAGTGCCCACATTTATTGCCCAACGCTGGTTCCAGCCTGACTTGAGTGAAGAATTAGAATTAAGTAACAGAACCGTTAAAGAGCTTCCGGCGCTCAGCCTGAATGATCAAGAGGAGGGAGAAAATGTTTAAGTTTAATAAAATCCTTGTTGCAAATGATGGCTCGGAAGGTGCTAAAAAGGCCCTGAAGGTCGCGGTGGAAATTGCCAAACGCTTTGACGCAGAGCTTCATTCAATATCTGTACAGGAAGACCTGCCTCACTTTGCTGCAACAGTGGGAGAAGTTGTAGAAGCGAAGTACGAAAGCAATGCCTACTTTGACAAGGTAAATCAAGAAGCTATAGAATTGGCCGCGAAAGAAGGCGTCACCATCCATACAAAGGTCGTGGCGGGACATGAGGTAGAGAAAATAGTTAGTTATGTTAAAGAAGGGGGATTTGACCTTCTTGTAATAGGGTTTATGGGACATTCAAGGGTATTCGGAAGAATCTGGGGAAGCACATCACAGACTCTTACACGTCTTGCCCCATGTACGGTTATGGTGGTTAAATGATCACGCCGCGATTATTGCTCTTTAAAGAATCACTTGTGCCAATTCCGGATAATAAAAAGCAGAGGAACGGATGCGAGTTGCATCACAACCGAGAATATAATCAGGGAAGGAATGGATTTATCATAGAGGACACCCATTAATACACTTCCTAAGAACCAAGACACTCCATAGCCTGTATTAAAAATTCCGTAAGCAGAACCGCGCTTGTCAATAGAAACCATCCCTGCAACAGCGGCCCTCATTATAGATTCCTGTGCCCCCATACCTACACCCCAAAGTGCCATTCCTAAGAGAGCGAAATCAAAGCCTCCTAGGAATACCAAAGGGGCAAAAAGCGACGATAAAAGAGAAACTAGAATGAGTATCGAAATACCTACTCGGTCGAATAGACGCCCAAAGAAAAGGGCGGAAAGAGCATCAACACCCATAGCAACAGCGTAAAAGACAGGAATCCACTCATCAGAGGCAACAGAGACCTTTTTGAAATGGTATGCGATCAACGGAAAATCCGCGTATCCTACTGCGATCATGGCTACGGCGGCAAGATAGAACCAAAATGTTTTTGGAAAACCCTTGCCTTCCAATTTTAATGGGCCAACCTCAAAATCACGCGGACGTGGATAGAGAAATCGTGCTATCATAAGAATACACAGGGCTAAGAGAGCTGGCACTAATAAAATACTGAAGGCGGCCTTATAGCCTCCTCTGAAGTATAGAACCGCAGAGACTATGAGAGGACCAATAACTGCGCCGATTTGATCTAGAGCCTCGTGTAACCCAAATCCCCAGCCTCGCCCAATTTCTTTAGTGGCATGTGAAAGCATAGCATCACGGGTAGGCGTGCGAATTCCTTTTCCTATTCGCTCTGTAATCATGAGAAAAGCAGCGGTTTCCCAGCGTCCCGCCAGCGCCAGTAGAGGAACTGCGAGCATATTCACTGCGTATCCTAAGATTGTTATTGCCCAATATTTCCCGGTTCGATCGCTGATATATCCGGAAACGAGGCGTAGAGCATAGCCGACGAGTTCTCCAAGCCCAGAAACAAATCCCACTATTGTTGCACTTGCGCCAAATACAGCGAGATATTGTCCATTAATACTACGTGCTCCCTCGTATGTCATATCGGCAAAGAGACTGACCACTCCTACTAAAATAACGAATCGCAGGGCAGATCTTTTTAAAATACTATTATTCCGTTCTGGAGGCATTGGCTGATATTCCATAGATATTCCCTTCATGCTCAGTGGCAAGAACCCCACTTAGCGGGATGCTCGCTAGTCTCGTCAGCTCACAGCTTTGGGGTAAACTGAGACAGGTCATAGATGCCCAGTGTTTTTTCCAGATTCGCCACCTTAGCTACAATCTTCTCGAAGCCATCCTGGCCAAATAGTTTTTGCTCCTTTTTCTCGAATTCTTCACCCAAGGAATCGAATTCGTTAGGTGACACAATGGAGCGGAGAGCAGGGAAAAGAACCGTGTCTTCACGGGCTTCATGCGGGCGATACATTCGTATAAAAAGTCTGATATGTTCCTCTAATTTTTCTCTATCAGAAGGATTTTTGAGGACAGCAAGCGTAGCATGATCCTTTATGTACGCAGTCAGTTGGCGACCTGCCTGATGTTGCTGAAGTAACACTTCCACCAATTCATCGAGTTTTCCGGCTTTTTTAAACCGAGGAAAAAGGTAGTCCTCTTCGAGTCTTTCGTGGTAGTCTTCAATAAAATTTCGGATCGTTTCGGCTGCTAGTTTTAGTGTTTGAGGCGAAAAGTCTTTTCCGGTCCGCAGTCTGAGAATAATCTCATCGTAGATCAACAAAATACGGTTTAAGACTGCGTGTTCGCGCATCAGGTCCTCGGTTGGAGGAATTTCTTCCTCTCTAGCTTCCGTCTTTTGTGTGGCAGGCTGCGTTGACTTTGTATCTGCGAATATACTCTTTGGATAAATTAAAGAAGCACCGGCAACAAGTATTCCAGTTTTCTTAAGAAAGTCTCTCCGTGCCGAAAATGAATCTACCTTTTTTTTCATGATAACCTCCTTCTAAACTTTTTTTGATTATGGGTTAAGCTAAATAGGGATATGTAATCTCGGTTCCTAATGTCTTAAATGCTGATATGAAGTTAGTCCTATATTTAAAAACCATGCTAAACAGGGAATTTATCATATTTCCATTCCATTGAAAGTTCCCGCTCTAGCATAGCTAGATTTATCCTGATTCCCTTTAACGCATCGACTTGCTCGTCTAAATTTTTCTTCGTTTTAGTGAGATTTTCTTCTCCCTCGTCTATTTCTGAAATGGCCCGCTCAAGTGCAGACTCTATTCCCGTTAATGTGACATCAATCTTGGAAAATAATTCACGACGAAACTTTTGGAGGCTTTTTTCTATCCGATTTATAAAATCATGTCTAATCCTTCCGGCATTCCTATCCAGCTCTTCCCTACACTGTTTAAGCATCCTGCTCTGTGCCACCCTTCGGAATAAAATTCCAGGCAGGGCAAAGGGTAGGGTTTCGAGCATAAGGGTATTGTCAAACAGAGAATCTATCCTGAAGTAAAAATGGCTTTCCGTCGTAAGGGTTTCGAAGCTATTAAAGGTTCCTACTTCGACGTCAAAAATTTCCGAGGATAATGTTCTAATGTCGGTAATAATCTCATTGGCTTTAGAGGAAAAGCGTCTTCTGATATTTTCAAATCCCTGTTTTAGCTTATCTTCTTCTAGGGCCCGCCACTCGTAGAAAATAGTCTCGACTTCTTGTTTCATTGCTCTATCTATTGCCTTTGTCAGCTCTGATTTTCCTACATCTTTAAGTCTTTCGTAGTGTCCTTCCATCTTTTTAGTAAGCTCCGGAACGTTTATCGCAAAAAAAGCTTTTAAATCGGATTCTAGGACTGAGATAAGTTTTTCTTGCTCTCCCCTGAGAAGATAGTCGAAGTCTTCCCTATCCTGCAGGATTTTCTCCTTTTGAGTATTAAACTCATTTATTTTCGTTTTAAGCTCTTCCAGCGGGGTAGAAATAGCTTTGGCCTCAAGCTCCATGGACATCATTTCATCAGAGAGGATCTTAAGCGTATTACTAAGCGCGGAACTAAGAACGGCTTCACCCTTCTCCTTCATAAGGAAGTCATTTAAAGCCTTTTCAAAATCCGAAATTAAACTACGATGCCGTTTTTCTTGGGCGTTATTTAATTTTCCTTCCAAGGCCTGCTTAGCCGATATGGGGAAAATTTTTATATCTTTCAGACCAACCTTTTCCTCGATTATATGCTTTGTGAACTCCAATGACTCGATTCTGTCATTTTCATCCATCTGGTCGATCTTGTTTTGTAGAAAAAAGATTTTATTCACGTATTTCTTTATATCACTCAGAAAATCGTATTCAACCTGACTAATTGGCGGGTCCACGCCTACTAAAAATATTGCCGCATCTACTTTAGATAGATAACTGTAGGTCACGGCAGTATTATGCTGATAGGTGGAGCCGATTCCCGGAGTGTCTATAATCTGAACCCCGTCTCTTAAATAGCGAGAGTCATAATGAACCTCCACATACTGTACCTCTTTTTGGTTTTCTGGGTTTCCTCTCTCAGTTACGTGATCGGAGAGTTCTTCAATCGCTATTTCTTTTCTAGCTCCGTTCTTAAAGAAGACTTCTATGTGCAGATTATTTCCGTACTTAATCAGAGTGATGATAGAAGTAAGCGGAACAACCGCCGTAGGAAGTAATCTGCTCCCGAGTAGGGCGTTTATAAGTGTGGTTTTTCCTCGCTTAAACTGTCCGAGGACTGCCAGATTAAATTTGCCTTCCAGAAGCTTCTCTTTTAGTCCTTGGATGGCTTTTACAGTGGTTCCATTATTACAAAGAGAGGTTAATTTAGATAAATCCTCCAGGTTTTCTAATATGTGTTCTCTTGTTTTAATATATGATTCCAGCATAGAATAAACACCTCTGCTATAATGGACTTCCGTACCTTAAGACCTGTATTAAACTCTTTTTTATGTAATCTTCGAGAGGGCTTGAGAGGATTTTCTCTACTGTTTTATTGATATCGTATTCGACCCTCTTTATTTCCGTCTCTCCATCATTCCAGACGGCATAAGATGCAACTCCGGGAACATCCTTTGACTGTCCTACACTACCCGGGTTGATGACGGTTGTTTTCCCTATCTTCTTAATCAAGGAAAGATGAGTATGGCCGAGGAGCACAAAATCAGCATCTAATCCCTTTATCTCCTCTTGCCAATCATAATCGGGTGAATCAGGCGGTAGGTACTTGAATAGGTTTTCGGTCGGCGTCGCATGTGCAAGAAAGAACCTTGCTCCGCTGAGTTCTATTGTTGTGTTTAAGGGCAGAGAACTTAGATAAGAAATCTCATCTTGCCCGAGAATCTCCCTCATAAGCTCCCTTGTCTTTACGGACATCGGCTTGTAGGCTTCGCTGCATTTGCAGTCCGCCCCGAAGGCAACGGCGTTATCGTGATTTCCACGCACGATGGCATAAGCGTTCTTTTTCATAAAATCTATGCACTCTCTCGGACTCGGTCCATAATCAACCAGGTCTCCCAAACATATAAGATAGTCATACTCTTCCATTATAGTCTGTAATGCCTCGATATTCGCGTGAATGTCCGAGAGAATTAGTATCTTCATAGATATGTCCAACCCTTTGGTCGATAACCAGAGTTTTTACAAATCTTTGCTTGCAAAAAATTCAACGACCTTAACCCAGATCTTATCCCTATCCGGTCCGTAAGACTGATCCGCTAAAGTACCTCGAGTTTGTTCAAGCCCATCTTTCAATCGGTTTAATTCACTCGATTGTTTCTGAATGAGAAGTAATCTTGCTTTAGAAGATGCAATGTAAAAAGTTTGGTAAAAGTGATTCATACACAATCCCGACGAGCCAAAGTAAAGTTCTTTAATCTCGGTGTCTTCAAGATGCTCAACCAACTGCTGAGTCCACAAGGTTGAGATAGTTGATATCTCTTCACAAATCGGACAAATGTTTGCTGGTCCGATATTTTTTCTAGATTTATCTCCTTGGGAAGCCATCTTTTCCAACTTCCTGAGGGCGTCTCGAACCAGATACCCATACACAAAGGACATCTGATTTTTCTTTTTCATCTCAACCATATCCCAAGCGTGTTTATTGCAAAACCCATTAGATTTTAATACACGGATTATCCAGGGTGGCCCACCATATTTTTCATAGAAATACCACCAATAAAATTTCTTTAATCTTTCTTCGCACAATAAGCAAACTGGGCAATCGCCTTGTTTTCGTAATATATGTACCAGGGTGGCTCTGAAGTATTTAATTGGGCTCTGCTTTCGATCTTGCCATACGAGTTTTCTAAGTAGTGTCAAAAATTCCATCAGATTCCTGTCACTAGAGTTGATTACCAACAAAAAATTTAATAGCCCTAACCCAAGCTTTTTGTTCTTCACCCTTGGGTTCATGAGAAAATCGATAATCCCGCTTGCGTGAATACTCTTCTAAATCTCTGTTTAGTTCTTCGAGCATTTCAGCTTGCTTTTGAATCAGTATTTTCGCCGTTTCATGGCATGCGGTTTCAAGGGCCTGATTAAAATGGTTCATGCACAATCCGTATGAATTAAGGTAAAGTTCTTTCATTTCTTCCTCTTTTAAATCCGTGAGCAGGTTTTCAATCCATATGGATGATCTTTTAGAAACAGTATCGCAAATAGGACAAACTTCGGTTGGCTGAAGTTGCTTTCTCATCTCTTGTAAACGTTTATTATTTACTACTTTCCTAATCCTACTTTTATTGGGCTCAAATTTCTTTAGCCCTTCGGATACTCTCTCCAATTTCACAATTGTAGACTTAATCAGGTACTCATATACCAGAGACATTTCATGCTCCTTTCCCATCCGAATCAAATCCCAAGAATGCTTACTACAAAAACCCCTTGAATCTATGGTCTTGATGATCCAGACCGGATCGTTGTAATACTCATTAAAATACCAACGGTAGAAGTATCTTAAATCTTCCTCACATAGAAAGCAGACTGGACAATCCTGACCGGTTTTCAAGGCTTCTACTAAGGAGGGTGATTTGTTGAGGAATGCCAAAGTCACCATAATTATTCACGCTAATCCTTTATCTAAGAACATATTTTTCTATGATCTCTCTATCCGCTCTCTCTTGTTGCTCATCATGACCAATCCCAATCTTGAGGATATTATTAAAGCTCCTATTCGTCGCTTTTGCCCCTGTCAACTTAATTGCCAATGATTTATTCTCAGAGAGGTCTTCATAGCATTCATACGTTAAAGCTGCATTCCTGCTTGAGAGCTTTCCGTAGTAAGGGGTTATAGTTTCTAGCTCCTGGCGCAACTCCTCCGTTGTGTTAATAAGGCCAGGTAGATCTTTTTCAATCTCATGAAAGTTATCGAATTCGTTTGCTCCGGTTGCTATCGTCCGACAAAGTGTTTCTTCCTCAGTGCAATCCATTTCCAATGCTGTTTTTTCAAGCTCCTCATAGAGTCTTAAAGAGATTGTTACTGAAAGCTTTTTCCTCTTATATCTTATTGTCATCTAAATTTCCCCGGGCTCCACGGAGCTCTCACGCCTTACTAATATTTCCAGTTCCTGATTTTCGGAGTTCAATTTTTCCAATCTGTTACATATATATTCATTATCTCTCTTGGATTCACTACATAGTTTCTCCAAGTTATCATTCTCTTCGATCAGGCGTTGGGTTTCTTTCCTCAAGTTTTCTATTTGAGAAATGAGTTGACTATTTTCTTTTTTAATCGTATCAATCTTGATTTTAAGCAACCCGGCTCTTATTATTTCCTGGATTGAGCTCATCTCCAGAGGTCTCTGAGTCTTTATAATATTTAAAACACGGCTATAAATATCTTCTGTGATATGTACGGTAAAATCGACATGGTTCGAGTTATTAAGCTTCATTCTTTCCTCTTTGAATAGCAGCTTTTCCTAAGAACCTAGCCGAGGGTCCGAGTTCCTCTTCTATCCGAAGCAGTTGATTGTACTTACATATCCTGTCTGTCCTGCAGGCGGAGCCGGCTTTTATCTGACCCGCGTTAGTAGCTACTGCAAAATCCGCAATAGTAGTGTCCTCTGTCTCTCCGGACCTATGAGAAATAACTGTGGTGTAACCAGAGCCTCTTGCAAGCTCCATTGCTTCCAAGGTTTCTGTTAGAGTGCCAATTTGGTTAAGTTTGATAAGTACAGAATTCGCCACACCGTCCTTAATCCCCTTACTTATTATTTCTGGATTAGTAACAAAAATGTCATCCCCCACTAGTTGGATTTTTCCTCCCAGTTCTTTTGTTAATAGCCTCCATCCCTCCCAGTCGTCCTCGGCCAGTCCATCTTCTATTGATACAATCGGGTAACGGTTCACAAGATCGACGTAGATTCCAATCATTTCTTCCGAGGTCTTACTTGAACCATCTGATTTATAAAACACGTAAGTTTGGTTCTCAAAAAACTCACTGGCGGCCGGGTCAAGTCCTATAGAAAGGTCCTTCCCGGCGCTATAGCCAGCATTTTCAATAGCCTCGATTATTAATTCGAGTGCCTGGATGTTCGATTTCAGGTTCGGGGCAAATCCTCCTTCGTCGCCAACAGTTGTGCTATAGCCATATTGAGAAAGCACTTTTTTAAGTGAGTGAAAAGTTTCTGCGCCCATTCTCAATGCCTGGGAGAAAGAATTCGCACCTACAGGTATTATCATAAACTCTTGAAAGTCAACGTTATTATCAGCGTGTTTTCCACCATTTAGTACATTCATCATCGGTACTGGCAAAACATCTGCATTCAGCCCCCCAATATACCTATAGAGAGGAATGCCATGTGAGTTCGACGCGGCTTTTGCACAGGCGATTGATACTGCTAAGATCGCATTTGCGCCTAGCTTGGATTTGTCTTTTGTTCCATCGAGCCGGATTAATTCTGAGTCAATACCGGATTGATCACTTACATTCATACCTATGATGCTTGGGGCTATGATGCGGTTAACATTATCTACGGCTTTTATTACTCCCTTGCCATTGTATCGATTTGGATCATCATCCCTAAGCTCTAAAGCCTCTCTTTTTCCTGTCGAAGCTCCTGACGGAACCGATGCACGCCCTAATGAACCATCTTCGAGTATCACGTCAGCCTCGATGCTTGGGTTACCGCGTGAATCAATTATCTCTCGAGCGTAAATCTTAGATATCATCATTGACTTGAAATACTATCCTTGACGTTCTTGTCCTTTTGTTTTCCTTAATTCGAACTCTACTAAAGAATGAATCCTCAAAGTTAATTCAATAAGGTCCTCTACCATGGGATTCCAAATATCGGAAAACCCCTTTGGCGTTTTGCCATATTTCTCCAGCCTGCTTGTCCTCATATCGCAAAGCATTTCCCAAATATGTGAGGCTTCTGCCAGGATCTTTTTTGCCAAAGATTCTTCGCGGGACTGTACATCAAAAGCATGCATTATATTTCGCATAATCTGAGAAATAGCTTCTACATGTTGAATAATGATGGTACGTGCCTCACCATCCAAGTGGTCATTTAATCCGTACGTTATTCTCTCGGAATCAGGTGTAGCGAGACCTTCTTTGATCCGCTCAAGTGATTTTTCGAGCATATATAATCCCGATAGAATAACTCTCTGATGGTTCTCATTAATCTCCATTATTATCTACTTGCCCTTCTCATCGACATTTGATAAAACCTGCATCAACTCTTCAAGAAGTCCTATTCCACGAAGCATCTTCTCCGATGGCCCATCAAAGTAGCAAAAAAATTTTTCTTCTTTAGGCAAAAATCTAAACATAAGGTCACCTTTTTACTCTTTGTCTTTAGGCTTTTGTAACATTCTCTCTAAATACTCAATTGCTTTCTCCGAGAGTGGTATTTTCTCTTCTTTGCCATTCTCTGTTGACCGCTCGTTGAGAGCGTTCTCAATATAAGGTAAAGCTGCCGAATTAAGTTCGGATAGGGCGTCAATACATAAATTACAAGTGTACCAATCCGCGTCATTTAATCCGGCTATGAGTTCTGGAATAGTCTTAAGGTTGACCTCTTCATTAGCATTAATCTCTAACAGGGCGAAGGCGGCGGACAACCTGATCTCCTTTTCTTCATCCTTCAGTCTTTTGAGTATCGGCTTGATGGCTCCGGGATCACCAATCTCTCCGAGGAGCCTAGTCGCCTCAGTGCGTCTCTTTATACTCAGCCTCGTTTCATTTCTTAAAGGGGTATAGTTTCGCCAGGATAAAGTTTCTGTAAGTGGTAGCACTGCATCTTTGTCAAATCTAAGCAACGCATTACAGGCCGTTTCTCGTGCATAGTCATCCTCTAGCATTTCAATAATCTCGGGTATAGCTCTTTTTTCTCCAAAGATGGCTAAAGCCTCTGCTGTGCCTCTTAAATGATTCTCTTTTAGACACTTAAGTAATGGCTCTATTGCCCTCTCATCACGCAGTATTCCGAGTTGACGGGCCGCCTCATTTCTAACCGTCGCTTCGGCGAATCGAACCTGGGGATCAAGGGAATCGAGGTCGTATAAATCAAGTACCCGTATAAGCCCTTCCACAGCATCTTCTCCGCCAATGATTCCAAGTGCTTCTGCAGCGAGACAGCGCGGCTCATGATAAATTGTTGGGGAAGAGAGCAATAGGTGAATTAAGGGTCTTACCGCTTTCTTTCCAAATTTAATTACTTTGAGTAATACACCAACGTTGTGTGAAGGGTTATTTAGTCCGTCAACCAATTTCTCAATAGCTTCTTCGGTTGGAGTTCTATCCATTAGCTCGATCCATATCTAATTCCTTAGTTAACTTAGCCAACGAAACTTTAGCCGCATTCCTTACGTAATTACTGTGATCATTGGTTGCTTCTTTTAAAGCAGCTTTAACTTCTTCCTGTGATCCGAAATTACAAAGAACACTAGCGGCCTTGCCCCTTACCAGGAATGAAGAGTTTTTTAGCATGTCAATCAATAATGGCACAATACGCTGATCCCCGATTTTGCTGAGTGCGTCAATAATCACCTCCATCAGGAAGGGATCCATAGTCTTCTTAAGTAAGTCGATAAGCGGTTGTACCGCTAATTGCTCGCGTCTCTCACCTAATATGTAACGTGCTCTATAAACAGTAGAAGGCTCAAAATGGCTCAGAGAATATAAGAGCTTCTCCGTGTAGCTTTTATCGTTCCATTCTCCTGTGTCTCTGCCGCATTGCCGGCAGGTTTTTTGATTTTTTGAAATCTCAACCCAGCAAAAAGGGCAAAAGTAATGAATCATAGTTTCTTTCTTCCTATTTCCATATCTTTATTTTTTGAACTGGCAATTTCACAAATCTCATTAATCAGCCTTCTGATTTCATCTACGATTGGATCTAAAAATTCCCGCAGCTCATCTGGAACCTCTCCATAACCACGGAGTCTTTTTGATTTTATCTCCTCCAAACTTACAAGCTGAATAGTCATATAGCCGAGGATGCGTCTTTGCGATTCTTCTATTCTTTTTACCAAGTTCAGTTTCTGGGTTATACATTGAATCAAATATTTTATTTCCTCAATTCGCTTTGTAATTAAAGCTTTTTCCAAGGAGGAGATGTTATCTACAGATCCAGTCGTGACTTTCTCCTGACTGTTACCGCTTATAATCTCCTCCACCTCGGAGATAGTATCCTCAAGAACTTGCATAGATGCAGAAATACGAATCCTGTGGTTTTGCGGTATCTCCATGCTTGTTTCTTATAAACTCAGCCCTTCTTTCTTAATATAAAGTTTGTGTCCGTTCATAATTACCTTCTCGGCTTCCTCTACCCCTTTATATCCAAACGTTATTACTTGCTTGCCCTCAAGCTCCTTGTAGATGGAGAAAAAGTGGTTAACTTCTATCGTAAAATGACGGGGCAGATCGGAAATATTCTTCATAGAAGCATAGTAAGGATCTCTAAAGGGAACGGAAATAATTTTTTCATCTTCTCCCCCTTCATCCTTCATGTAGAAAACACCTATAGGACGTACATCAATAAGGACGCCTACAAAAGCGGGTTCGTTAACCAAAATTAATATATCAAGAGGATCACCGTCAGTACTCGAAGTACTAGGTATGAAGCCGTAATTGGCAGGGTAGTGGACTGACGCATACAGCACACGGTCTAAACGGAATGCACAGCGTTCTTTATCATATTCGTACTTGTTGCGACTCCCTTTGGGAATCTCAACGATCGCATTAACTATTTTTGATGGATTTTTGCCAAGCGGTAAATTAACTAAATTTTTTGTTTTCATAGTATCTTAATCTCTTCCCCCCCAAGGCATGTAAAATCATGTTCTACATCCGAGGAATCGTTTTTCCTCAATTTGAGATTGATTGAACAGCTCTTGTATGATGAAGAAAAATAATTCGCCTTTGAATCCTCATCGGTGCAAAGACTATGTATTGTAAAATTAGACTCGATTCCTCTTGTGAAGAGAGAAGGTTTAGTTTTATTATCTAGGGTGTTATTCGGCTGGTACATTCCCTACCTCTCATAAAGCTATCGAAGAAATTCTGACAACTCATATCAGTATTCTTCAACTGTCATTTAAGGTAGGAGTTATCAACTGCCGATAAAGTCAGTGGTTAATGGTGAACTCCATCACACTCTGTAACCCTGCTATTATATCATATGAACCGAGTATTGCCAATTTTTGATTTTCAATTGGAAGGTGTAGCTTGCTCTAATCTGTCATCATGGTGGATGTTGGATATTTCGAGGACAAAATTCTTACAATTTCATGAATAGATTTATTTTCAACAATCCTTTTCAGAATGAAAAGGACTTGAACGGAATTCCAAAAATTGCGTTAAGAAAATCAGAAACGAAGACGTTGAAAAAATTTGTGGGTTGCGGGTGAATTAAATTTTTTGTTGTTATGTCATCCCCGAAATCAGTAGTCGGGGATCCAGAGGTAAAAGCATGGATTCCCTATTAAGGAATTAGGGAATGACAACAAGGGGGCAGCCTTGTCCTCAGCCCTGAGTTTAATCGAAGGGCCTGTCCTGAGTTTACCGAAGGATCGAAGGATTGCTTCTTTGTACCTGTGCTGAACTCGTTTCAGTATCAAGACAAAGAAGTCAGAAACAAACGTAAGATATATGAAGAAAACACCTTTAGATATTCTGTCCTCGCCATATCTGACTTTTACAACCACGAGTCAGGAAATATTCCTGACCGGGAAATTCTGATTCATATGTTGCTAGTTCCGTGTCGAGAGTGGATCTTTACCTTTCAGGAATTACCCAAAGAGTTACCGAAGACACAATAATAGGACACTTAGGATTTCTCAATCTAGATTCGCGAGAGTGAATTAGTGTAGCCATGATTAAAACCGAGCTAATCCTTCAAGCCCTAAAAAAGAACTCAATAAGATATATATAGCAATTCACCAAACTTGTATAACCATGGATCAAATATCTTTTCTCTCGAAGATAAAGAGCGCCAGTATCAATGGAAGTAAAATCCAACTGAGAAGAACAATTAAAGAAAGTATCATTCCAATTAAGCTTCCAAATGTTTTATAAAGCACAGCCCCTGCAGGTCCGATAAGAGCCGCGCTTCCGAGCGATGTAAGAAATGTGGTTCTTACAAGGTCGGCAGGATTCAGGAAGAGAAGAGCAATTATTACTTCTCCAAAGGCCAGGGTTATACCTACCAGAATAAAATCGTAGATAATCACAAACCAGAACCAGAGCACAAAGCTAATTCCTATTGACTTTGCTTTCTCTCCCAAGATTATTGAGACAAGAGTGGCTATTGAAAGGAAAACCGGAAGAAAAGGGGACGCAATCGCTCATTAATTAAGGACATAAAGATTTCAGCTAATTAATTGAGGAAACACAATTTGCCATTAGAATTGAATTAATACCTAAAGGTAGTGCACAAGATTCCCGATTAAAATATTTTTCATAGATAGAATCATCTCCCTCCATCTATTAAAATTTTTACTTTGTTGGGTTGTTCAACTTGCTAAAAAAGAAAGACTATAAACTTAATTTAACATTTATGCCCCTTCACCTACTCCAAGCATTAATAATTTTTTTATGCCTGTATAGTATAGAATAATTTGCTGAGCGAGGTCGATATTGGAATTGTACTTGGATTAGGGATAGTTGACACAAATTATAGCATGCCATATAATTAATAATATGGCACATCTTAAAAATATGCCGAAAACAAAAGAAAATGCGGGTAGGAATAGGGAATTGCGGCGTAGCCAATATGTACTCCGTATAGGTCCCCAAGGTAGGATAGTTATCCCTGCACCTTTGCGTAAAGCTTTAGGACTAAAGCTCGGAGATATATTAGTGGGATGGACAGAGGAAGATAAAGTGATTCTGCAAACCCGGCAGGCATTACAGGAAGAGCTGTGGGCGGTGTTTAAAAAAGTAAAGAGAAGTTTATCTGAGGAACTTATAGCAGAAAGAAGAGAAGAAGCCAGAAAGGAGGCCGCTGAAATTAGTCACGAACGCACTAGGGCACGAAGAAAAAATTAATAAATTTAGTGTCCTTGTGTCTTAGTGGCATCATGGAGATTGATGAAACCGCAAGTTGTTTTGGATGCTTCGGCACTACTAGTTTATCTTCAGCAAGAAAAAGGATATAAGGAAGTTGAAAACGCTCTAGTTAATGGAGCGGCCATAAGCACCGTAAATCTGGCAGAGGTATATAGGAAAATAGTTTCTGAAGAGTGGGATCTTGAGGAAGTAAGAGCCCTCCTTAAAGCATTGGGATTGATAATACTGCCTTTTGATGAAGACGAGGCTAAAATTTCGGCAGAGCTCTATCCTATTAGTAAATCGCTTGGACTTTCTCTTGGTGATAGAGCATGCCTCAGCTTGGGACTAAAACGTGGTTTACCAGTTCTGACTACGGATAAAACATGGTCTAAAATTAATTTGGAGATAGATATACGCGTCTTGCGCTAAAAGCAGTCATTCTCAACTGAGTCAATTTGACGGACTTTTTAGCAAACGAAAATTTTCCCAGATTTAACACCAGGCTGCTTCTGTTAAAGGAAATTAAAGATGATCGAAAGTTATTTAAACTGGAAGCCGTTTAAAGAAGGCAAGGTTTCTCTTGAAACCCTGGCAAAGGATCTCGATCTCAGTATGAGCGAAACCTGGCTCTTCTTGCTGAATACGGTATTTAATCTTCTGTTTCGTACGATTAATAAAGGGGATATCTGTCCCTATTATTCTAAATATCTTTTCTCTCGAAGATAGATAGAGCCAATATTAATGGTAGAAAAAGCCATACGAGAAGAACAAAGAAGGAAAGCATAAAACCATTAAAACTTCCAAAGGTATTATTGAGGACAGCCCCTGCAGGTCCGATAAGAGCCGCGCTTCCTAGCGATGTAAGAAATGTGGTTCTTACAAGGTCGGCAGGATTCAGGAAGAGAAGAGCAATTATTACTTCTCCAACGGCCAGGGTTATACCTACCAGAATAAAATCGTAGATAATCACAAACCAAAACCAGAGCATGAAGCTAAATCCAATTGACTTCGCCTTTTCCCCTAAAACTATAGAGGTAAGGGATGCGATTGAGATGAATACGAGCGATAACAAAATGGAAAGAAGGATGAGAAGTAAATAGTGTCCAATTTCTCCATAACCAATGTTTAGAATAAGAATTAGCCCGGCAGAAATAAAACCAAGAATAAGGGTGGTAGTTATAGCCATTGCAAGACCGAGATATTTCCCCAATATAGCTTCTCGTCGGCTGATGGGTTGAATCAAAAGCATTTCCCAGGATTCTTTAGCTCCTGTGAAGCTATTCGCTCCCATTATGAGTGCCATGAGGGGGACAAGAATCAATACAAGATTCAATAAACTTAACGCTGGCTTCAAGAAGGTATTATCTCCACCGCCTATAATTCCAGAATAGGATACGGTTGAATCAAGAAGAATAAAAAGAACTGCGAAAAAGAAAAACCATCTGTTCCTTATTGCATCCAAAAATTCCCTTTTAGCAATTACAAAAACTGGCTTCATATCAGTGTTCATGACTTGGGTTCCAATCTATATTGAACAAGGAATCAAATTTAATAACTTGACCTCTGTTTTTATCGGAAATCTCTTTAGCTTTATAGAAGTCTTTAAAGGCAACGATTCCGTATCCCATCGGTGTGTGAATCTCAGGAGAAATAACAAAGTGGGCTTCTTCTCCTTTAATCCAAGATGTGCTATCAAAATCTGTAACCCAGAAATAAACCTTCCCTCGAACGAGATTTTTGGATTGTGCGTAAGCCATCATGCATCCAATATCGTCAAACTTGTGAACCTTCCTTTTTTCAAGGATCTCTGCTGCGTAATGAAAATCGTCTATCGTCATTCTGCAGTATTCGCACATGTCTACTTCAGAGTTGATTGGGACAGGGGTATCTGCAGATTTACAACTAATGGTTAATAAGATTAGAGATAGAGAGACCACTAATACAAAATTAAGAAAGCATTTAGTAATAGACTTATAGATAAGTTTTGATAGAGATTTTTTTCCCTTCCCCCCTAGTGGGGGAAGGTTAGGATGGGGGGAGACATGGCAGTCTTTAATACACCCCACCTTATTCCTCCCCCTCAAGGGGGGAGGAAATGTAAATGGATAGAGTCCTTGCAGATTTGCTGTCATTAAATGGAATAACTTATGAATCAGAATTATTCTCCGTGTATTTGATGAATATTTCTTCGAGTGAAGGGTCTTCAGTCCAAAAATCCACTATGCTAAACCCGTTTTCAATCAGGGTCTTGATCACGTTAGTTTTATCCTTCGGAGTTATAACACACCTAAGATTTCTTCCATTAATTGATGCATTCTCTATTCCCGCGTCTTCAATGAGTTTGAGCAAGTTCGAACTGGGGTTTTCAATCACTACTTCGAGGATAGAACCCATTTGTAGCTTGCTTCTTAAGCCTTCCAACGTGTCAAGTGCTACTACCTTGCCTCGAATCATGATGGCGATTCTATCGGCCAGCTCTTCTACATAGCTGAGGATATGGGAGGAGAGGAGGATTGTCTTTCCCCTGCTTTTTTCTTCTCGGATGAGTTTTTTAAAAGTGATTCTTCCCTCTGGGTCCAGGCTAATTGTGGGCTCATCAAGGATAAGAATTGGAGGGTCAGAAATAATCGCTTGGGCAAGTGCAAGCCTCTGTAACATTCCACCCGATAGGGCTTTGACTTTTTTATTTCTTTGTTCGAGGATTCCTACAGAGTTCAGGACCTTCTCCAGGTTGATGTTATTAGTTCTTTTAAGCGCGCCGTAAAATTCAATTACTTCAAACACGCTCAAGTTGTCGTGAAATGAAATCCTCTGCGGGAGATATCCGATTCGCCTTTTTATCCCCTTTATATCCTGACTTAATTCAATATCATCAACAAAGATCTTTCCACTGCTTGGATATATTAGCCCAACAATGGTATTTAGAAGAGTAGTCTTTCCTGCCCCATTTGGGCCAACTATAGCAAAGGTTTCGCCTTTCTTTATTTCAAGGGTAACTCCTCGAAGGGCCCTTAAATTTCCGTAATCCTTTATGAGATTTTCAATTCTAATCATCTAGAATCTTTTTCGATTCGGATAGGATTCATTAATGGATAGGGATCCTCTAACTCTACAGGGTTCAGAGCTGGAAGGACTCTTTCAGCAAACTCGAGCGCACGAAATCCAGGACTCTCTAAGAAAACCGTGAGGTCGGCATAGCGCTTCACTAGATAGGAAATAAGCTTAACTGGCTTATAGGGTATATCTCCAATTCCATCTGCATTTAAATCATATCCATTATATCCTTGGTAGTCACTCCAATAGTTACCTGTATAATCTTTATAAAATTGGTTTATAGAGCGGTCGGTGTCCGTCATTACCTGATAGTTATTGTCAGAAAAATTATTTGCGTAAAAAACGTTATCGGTAGAACTTGAGAATAAATCAATTGCCCAGCCGTTTCTCAAGAAGTTATTCCTAGTAAAAATATTTCTATTTGCCTCATCCATGAAAATACCCACGGTGTTGTCGGCGATTACGTTTTCTTCAGCAATGCTGTCGCTTAGAGATTTGAGAAGGATTCCAAATCCATTTAGACCAAGGTTGAGTCTGAAAACATTTTTTCTGAGGACGATGTTTTTAGAATACATAAGAGCGCTTCCCGTTCCGTTCCTTTCAAAAATGTTACCCTCAAACGTGTTTTTATCTGAATACATAAAATGAAGACCATATCTAACATTTCTCTCACAGTGGTTTTTTCTAATGACGTTACCAGGGGAGAACTCAATATATATGCCATCCCTATGGTTTATTATATAATTTTCTTCTATTTTATTGTTTGGCGATTTCCAGAGATGAATTCCGTTACCATTTGTTTCCTGCGTTGTGTATTCAGCCCTCCCATAGGATGTGTTATTCCTTATTTCATTGCCTGGAGATGAGTAGAGATAGATTCCAATTAAAACATCATTAAGGCTATTGTCTTCGATTATAACCCCCCGAGAGTTTACTACCTTTATTCCGCTCTCATCTTTGAGGAGATTTGCGCCACTTTTTCTTATTTTAAAACCCTTGATTAAAACTTTATCCGCTTCGATCCTTACTACATCGCCATTATAATTACCCTCAATCACTGGTTCATTTTCTCCGATGAGACGAACCCTTTTATTTATGATTATGCTCTCATTATAAACTCCGTCTTTAACAACTATGACGTCTCCTTCAGTCGAGTTCTGAAGAGCTTCTGTGATCGAGGAATTATTTAATCCTTTCCCTACTCTTATTTCCTTTGCAAAGGATTTCAATTGGAAACTGATAGGCAGAATTAAACTAGAAATTAAGAAGATAAACGCCTTTGTCTTGATTCTAACCATAGTATTATTGGGCCTAGAATTGCTGCGATGCCCATGAGTATTGCACCTGAGCCTGGAAGACTTATAACCTTAAAATTTGCCAGTCTCTTCCATCCTATAACAGGAGGCATATAGGGATCTATCTTTATGGCAGCTTGAGGGTTTAGGTTATGTCCATATTCATAAAGCCACCTGTAGAAATCTCCAACCATAAAAACCGCAAAAAGAATAAACAAAACCCAACCTACTGTGGCAAAGTACCCTCTTCCTACAACTGCGGATAGGAGTGCTAATATACTGAAAACGATAATAGCATAGGGAAGCCATCGAAACTCCTTGAATTCATCCGGTCTAATCTCGTGCATCCCTATATAGTGGTTAAGACCGTTAATTAGCTTTGGGATATTATTTGTAATACCTGTCTCAGGATTGTACTCGGTTAATTTGTTTGAGTACATGGACATCTTTATCCCTCTTGGATATTGAGGAGCGACAAGCGTTATCGTCCAGACTGGGAGAAAAATAGCCGGAATAATTAAGAGTGCTGCAATAAATATAATAATGCGTGATCGTTTAGATAGACGACTTGGAATCAGCATTTTAGATGCCTCCTTTCCGAAAAAAAGAAATTCTAGTTCGATGTTCCATCTTTATGGTTCTTAACCAATCAACCGTTCACCTGTAAAGGTTAATGCCATTAAATTGAGCTGTTCAGCAGATAGACTATCCGATCATCCTGAGTTTGTCGAAGGATGAAGTTTTAATTATTTAAATAAGATATTAAGGACGCCCTTCGATCCTTCGATAAACTCAGGACTCTTGGGGATGGGTACGGTTAAATTTGATCAATTTAATCACTTCTTTGCTCCTTTTTCCTAAAGAGGTGTATAAGGGGAAAGAGAGAGACAAGAGAATTGTCCCTCTCTCTTTCTGGTTTTTATTGAGAGCTGTTTTTAGCGGCTACCTCGATATATCCCTGCATTTCCTGATGAAGTGCCGAACAGAAGTTCGTGCAGTAAAACGGATAGATACCAGGCTTTTCAGCAACCCACTTAACCGTTTTCGTTTCACCAGGCTCGATCTGCATATCTATGTTAGAGAAATTGATTCCGAAACCATGTGTGATATCAACGTCTTGTTCTAAATTTGTTAAATGGAAATAAACGGTGTCACCCTCCTCAAATTTCAGTACATTGGGTGTAAAATGGCTTCTTATCGCAAGCATGTATACATCAACCCTATTTCCGTTTCGTTCGACGCGAGCTTGGTCCGCACTTTTAATTGCATTAGGATCATCATTTTGGTCAAGGGGATAAATGAGCTCCGGCTTTATAAGAGCGGCCTCAATTATTTGACCATAATGTGGTTCTACCTGTGTTGGGAAATCGAGCAGCATTTCCATCTTCTTACCTGATATATCAATGAGTTGAGCACTTTCCGGATGCGATGGTCCAACAGGCAGATATCTTCCCTTTGCGATTTTATTCATAGCGAGCATAAACTTGCCCCTTGGTTTTGTTGTATCGCCATGGACGGTGGCAAGATGCCCAATATTGTAATAAACTGGAATCTTATCTACCACTTCCCATGTTCCAAGCTTCCATTTAGCAATTGCTGAGTCTACAAAAAGGGATGTATAGGCATATCCCTGGTCATCAAATTGGGTGTGAAGTGGTCCTAGACCTACAGGGACCTCAGCGACTCTGACAGATTCATACTTAAGAATTGGTATTCCCATAACTTCGCCATCGAAATCGCCCTTTTTGATGGCTTCTAACATATTTTCAAATCCGTGCACGCAAGCAACCGCTGCAAGCTTTCCACCGCCGACTATATATTTACCATCCGGAGAAACGTCAGCACCATGCGGGCTTTTAGGCGTAGGAATAAAATAAACGATTCCTTTCACCTCTCGCGGATCAATCACTTTAACGCTGTTTATCTCTTTATACTTTTCCTGCTTAATGGCTTCTTCGGCAGCCTTCCAGTCTACAGCCGCTATGAAGTCCCTGTCTTTTTGAGAGGCTTCGACTTCTAAATCCTTATATGCTTCCTCAGTATTGTATGAACTGAAAAAGGCCCAACCATAGCTAACACCCTTACCGGCATCTGCCAGGTCATAATCAAATGGAGGCATGAGGATTTGAAAGGCGTTTTCCATTTTTCCAGTATCCTTATCAACACTTACAAAGGCAATTACACCATTAAAGTTCTCCTTATAGCTTTCTATCAGGACTGGACGGTTTGGTACAGGAATGGAGAATCTAGTTGCACCAAGCACATACTCTGTATTGGGTGTGACGAATGGACTTGCGTGATTCCCGCCCACGTTTGGAAGTGAGATTATCTCCTCTGTAACGAAATCCTTTAGGTTAATCCGGGCTATACGACCATTAGCAGTGTCGTTGATGAACAACCACCTCCCATCGTAGTCACCGTTAGTTTCGGAAAGAGCGGGATGATGGGCATCTCCCCATATGTAGCCTCCCATCATCTTTTTACTTTCTTCATCAATACCCCAGCCTACGGCTACGTCGGCTGCAAAAACCGGTACTATCCTTAGGAGTCTTCCCGAGGGAAGCCCGAATACCCCAATCTGACCTGAATGGCCGCCTGAGAGAAACGCATAGTAGGTATCGAGCTGGCCTGGGGCCACATAAACCCTTTCCGCCGCGCTTTGCCCCGTCTTACAGGCAAAGAGAAGCCCAATAAAGCCTACTAAAATAGCGAGAGATAATAGTGTCATTATCTTCCGAAGGTTTATTCGTCTCATTCTAATTACCTCCTTTTTTTAGGTATATCGAATTTCATAAATTTTCATGATCCTTGTAAACAATACCCTTCGACAAGCTCAGGGCATACGGAATTGAAAGTTAAGCCGTTCGTCTGAACTCACGACAGGCCGTTCATGGTGAGCTTGTCGAACCATGTATAGCTGTCCTGTATGAATTAAATTCCAAATAGCATATAGGCATACTTTAATTTTATTATTTATCTTCATTTTCAGATACCTCGTTTGCCTCAGAATCCTGTTCTCTTAAGTACATGATTATCGCCTTTGCTTCTTCAGGCGTGACACCTTGATTTGGCATCCTTATGAGATAGGTTGCGAGCAGTTCCTTGGCTATGGGGTCTTTTTCTAGCATTTCTTCAGGATGGAGAATCTGGTTTTCAATCCATTCAAGTTTCCTTCTTTGAGTGACTCCGGCCAAATCGGGTCCGGTGAGTTTTCCTTTTCCTATTGTGTGACAGGCGGTACAGCCCTTGTTTTTGAATGCTTCTTCACCCCTCTCCGCGAGTTCATGGTTTATCGGAGATACTGATTCAATCTCAACATCTTCTATTTCTGCTTGTTCTGAGGTAGTTTCCTTCCCTGTTTCAGTGATCTCCGAGTTTCCTTCTTTTTCGCTTTTACAAGATACGAACGTTGCTATAAAGAAAACCAGAATTATTGTAGAAACTTTTATTATCAATTGTTTTACCTCCTCTTCAGTTATTTCTAACATAGCAACCCACATGCCAATAATGTTAACGTCATATTTATTGAGTTTTTTTAATTAGCGGGTTTCTCGAAGAGAGTAGGATGTAAGATTATCTGACACAAAGATCTTCTCGCCATTCTTATTCACCGTTTAAATTGGTTGCTCTTTTGAGAGGACTTTCAATGCCGCTTTGGTAACTTCGGATACTATGTTCTCATAATCGTTCGCAATAAAACCACTATTGAAAAAGAGTATGGACCTTGTAATCATACCGATCACTAATGCAGCCCCAAGATTTTCGTCCATTTTTGTGAAATCACCTTTGGCAATGCCCTTTTTTATCGCATTAACAAAGACATCTTTGGGCTTCAAAAAGTTGCTCGTCATTTTGGGAAGTTCCGAGTAGTGACCAGCCATTATATAGTCATATGCCTTCGGTTCATTCTTCGCGAACTCAAAGAAAACCCTAATCATCTTTTTAATTGATTCTCTGGGCTCGTTGAACTTTTTCTCCGCCTCTGAAAGCCTGTCTTTAAACATGTCCATATAGTTTAAAAAGAGCTCTGA
>DASWID010000135.1 GCA_036397855.1 Thermodesulfobacteriota bacterium
GAATTTAATTATTATATTACAGAGTTGGCTGTTTCGGAACAAGAAAATATTTGTGAGATTCTAGGATAAACAATTAATGGGTCACAAGCCCCTTTCTCATTAAAGGTTCATATTAGGATTGGAATTTAAAGAAAATTAAAAAATGATCGTTTATCATCGGGCGGACGAGAAAATGAGGGCGGCTTGTTCTTATTCAAATCCGTAAGAAATACGGATACGGAAAAATTCAATACGACGCGGATTGGTGATCCTGCAAATAAGCTTCTTAGAGGCACCCCTTTCTCGCATCGAAAATGAATCTACATGAAATAGGGAAGTTGTTGAATAAGAATAGAAGGAATAAACGGAGATGGGCCTTGGTATGTTCCGTGATAAAAGCTAATTATCGGGGTTGGAAAACCCCGGCTATCGTCATCTGGGCGCGTGAAAAGGTTTAATTGACAAGAAAACCCAATGTGCTAGAATGAGCGGATTCAGCGATTTCAGATTAGAAGGAGAATAATGTAATGGCTAAAGCATCAAAGGCTCCTTTCCTTTTTATCGTATCATCAATAGCTGTGGCACTAATGCTAATAGGTTGCTTTGACGTTACCGGCGGCGGTGGCGGAGGAGGAGGGCCTGGGAGAGTCGCAATTTCAGGGACGGTAACATCCGTTGATGGGGATACCGGTGATGTATTCGGAATATCGGTTGAAGCAATTGACCCGATCAACGGAAAAGGATTGGGCAGTAGTACCGACACAAGCGTATTTGGGGCTTATCAGTTAAAGGTCCCTGCTAAAGGGCTTCAACGCCTTATAGAATTGATTTTTACGACGCCTCTTCCATTTTCACAAAGCTTTTCCGAGTTTTTCTTAATAACACAAGATAGTGAGGTGTTTTTGGATGTTAGACTTGAAAGTCCCAGTCAGGTAATTATCGATGATGTTGATGGTGGCGGTTATCAGGTAGATCAAAGACGTATCAGGATAGGTGACGGTAAGAGGTTCATATTTTCCGGTCCAGAATTCGGAATTTCGACCCCTCAACAAGCAGAGCTCACAATAAATGGTAGCTCAAATGACTGCATTACAGCGAAGAAGAACAGTACTGTCACAATGAACGTTCAAAACTTCACTGCAACAAATTGTGCAGTTGGTATCAAGGCTGATAAGAGAGCGATAATCTCAATTGATGCATCTGAGAGTTTCGAAATTTCGAGCAGAAACAGCGGTGTCAGGAGCAGTAATCAGACATTTACAAATCTTTCTAGCGGCGAAGAGTTCGTAATAAACTCTTCCGAGGATTTCGGAATCAGGGCTGGTGGCCAATCATCGGTGGTTGTTGACTTGCTGGTGCCTCCTGTTGATTGCCAAATTTTTGGAGCCAGTGGCGATATCAATCAGGAGAGCGCAAGTGCAATTATAAGTGTGCCCCCCGGGTGCCTCGTACCATAGGGTCTAGCAATTCAAAAATTTAATTCACACGCAAAATATCTGAGACTTAAGACTCTACAGTTTTGTTACGACAAATTTTTATTTTCAAAAGCATTATACAGACAGAATCTTGCTAGAAATGATACTATTTCTCCTTCGAATGACATGAAGCGAATCAACCTGATTGGTTGATATCCCCGCATTTATTTGATTGCTAAAGAATGAGTATTATGAAATAGTTAGTTATAATTAAATGGTTTTATTGATGTAAAAAACATAAAAGAGGGGATCTTTTATGGATGAGTATAAAGAATTGATTGACAAACTTATGATTAGACGCGATGAGCTTCAGGAAAAGCTCAGAAAGGTCGAGAAGTCCCTCAGGGAAACTCACGATAAGGATTCCGAAGAGCAGGCTGTAGAGCGGTCACATGAAGAAGTGGTAGAGGTGCTTGAGGGAAGCATTCGACTCGAATTAGAGCAAATTTACGAGGCTTTTAGTCGCATTGAAAAAGATACATACGGGCTATGTGTAGTCTGCGAAAAACCTATTTCTGTTAAACGGTTGGAAGCCCTTCCTTATACCGATCGCTGTATTGATTGTGCCCAGGGTTAAGATTCAGAGATTTATATAATACAATTTATATTGATTTGCGATGGATAAAAATGGTTAGCTCCGATTTTAGGACTGCTATTAATTATTTGTGGTGATCATCAGCGAATACAGGCTAATACTGTTTTTAAATTTATGGGTAAAATAACACACTTATTTCCCTTGATTTGTATTATAAAAATCTTAAAAGGCTGCTGTCTTAACTTGTAATATGATTCTTAAACAATATTACCTAGGATGCCTTTCGCATGCATCCTATCTGATCGGGGATGAAGAGAGTAAGACTGCCGTTATCGTTGATCCGCAACGAGACATAGACCAGTATCTGGCTGATGCTAAACTCCAGCGACTTAACATCAGCCATGTCGTTTTAACACACTTTCATGCAGACTTTGTTGCAGGCCATCTCGAACTTAAGGAACGTGTGGGCGCAGAAATATGTCTTGGGTCTCGTGCCAAAGCAGAGTATGAATTTACTCCGTTACTTGATGGTCAAACAATAGAATTTGGGAAGGTGCGTCTTGAGATTCTTGAGACACCGGGTCACTCTCCTGAGTCCATATCAATAATAGTTTATGATCTTGCCAAAGATGAGAAGGAACCTTATGGAGTTCTCACGGGCGACACTCTTTTTATCGGGGACGTTGGACGGCCTGATCTCAGGGCATCCCTGGGATGGTCTGCAGAAGAGCTTGGAGGGATGCTGTACGATTCCCTTCAAAATAAAATTTTAAAGCTTTCGGATAAGACACTCGTTTATCCGACTCATGGTGCAGGCTCAATGTGTGGTAAGAACCTGAGTGAGGATACTGTATCAACGATCGGCATTCAAAGAAAATACAACTACGCTCTTCAACCGATGGGCAGAGAAGAGTTTATAAAGATTGTTACTGCTGATCAACCCGAAGCGCCCGACTACTTCACGTATGATGCAATTCTCAATACAAAAGAACACTTGACACTAATGAAAACAATGAAGAAGGCACTAAAGCCGCTCTCTTTGAGCAAGGTCATCAATCTAAGAGAAGAGGGCGCACAAATTTTAGATGTCAGGGAGCCGGTCGATTTTGAGGGTGCACACCTAGAAGGGAGTATTAACATCGCACTTGGTGGCAAATACGCAACATGGGCTGGCACATTGCTGGAAAGGGATAAGCCGATAGTAATAATTGCCGACAGGGGGCATGAGGAGGAAGCAGTTATGAGACTGGGTCGAATCGGGTTTGACAATATTAAGGGTTATCTTGAGGGAGGGATGCATGCACTTCTAACTCGACCCGATCTTTTAAAGCGTACGGACAGGATAACGGTACTAACACTTCGCGAACAGCTTTCTTCGAAGCATTCGCCACTTATTCTTGACGTCAGGACGAATGACGAATGGAAAGAAAATCGGATAGGCGGGAGCGTTAACATACCTTTGAACCAATTAAAACACCGGATTTATGAAATACTTCCAGATCGAAAGATTGTTGTACATTGTGCTTCCGGATATCGTTCATCGATTGCCTCGAGCCTTCTTGAGCAGAATAAAATTTCAAATTTTGCCGATCTGGTAGGTGGGATTTCCGCATGGGAAGCCGCTAAGCTCGGCACTGTGAAATAACTTAGAGTAAATCAAGAGTTGACTCTTCTATATCATCTCATAGGGGCTTTTATATCACGCACTTAATTAATCTGGTGATTCAGCAAAACGTTGACAAAACGTCTTTGGGAAGTTAAATAATCAACGTTCTTACACGTAATTTGGCGAGGTAGGCAGTTGGCAGTCTGATTATGATTATTCGAGCCATAGTAATAATTTTCTTAACAGCCGTTCTAGGATGTGCTAATTTCTCTCCAAAGCCGATTGAAGAGGTTCCGTTTAAAAGCCGCGCCCAGACGCAGAGCAGAGATGGCATGACTGTTTCTGCATCTGTTCTGAGCGACGATGAAAGTGAAGAATTGTTCGGTGTGAATTTAGCCGGAAAGGATATCCAACCTGTCTGGTTAAGCATCAAGAACGATAATGAAATACCTTGTCTATTTTTGCCGATTACACTCGATCCCCACTATTTTTCGCCGAATGAGGCTGCGTTTATGAACCACTACACGCTCACGCTCGGCGGCTCTGCTAACAAGGAGATGGATAAGCACTTCAATGAGGTCGGAATGCACGTTGAATATGTTTCAGCGGGGGAAGAGGAGTCCGGTTTCGTTTTTTCGAACATGGATCCGGGGATTAAATACGTTGAGGTTACTCTTTATTGCTTCACTACAATAGAAAAATTCGTGTTTTATTTTGAGGTTCCAGGATTTCAAGGTGACTATGATATTGTGGATTGGCAGGAATTATATTCAGAGAACAAATTTATCGATTACGATAATGAGGAGAAGTTTCGCAAAGCCTTGGAGAATCTTCCCTGTTGCACAACTGATGAAGAGGGAGAAGGTAAAGGCTATCCAATTAATTTGGTATTTATTGGTGATACCGATGATATCGCGTCTGCTTTCATCAGGCGTGGCTGGGATGTGTCAGAGCCGATCTCTGATGACTGGGAGAAGAAGATAGATCTATCAAAAATCTTTTCGACTGCAAGGTATCGAACTACTCCGATGAGTCGGGAGTATTTTTTTGGAAGGAGTCAGGATTACAGTCTTCAGAAGACCAGGCAAAAGGATAAGGGGAAGATCCGTCAGAGGATAGAGCTCAGGGTATGGTTGACTCCAATTAAGTACAAGGGAGAGTATGTGTGGTTTGGTTCCACCACTCGGGATATTGGTTCGGATTTTACCCGTAGGACTGAGTGGTACGTCGCAAAATCCATTGATCCCGAAGTTGATGAAGCTAGGTCTTATTTGACGGAAGACATCGGGCTCTCGAATAATTTAAGTAAGTTCGGTTATGTCGGGGGTTCAGTCGCCTCATCCCGATCCAATCCTGTCAGGAATTTCAAGAATCAATCCTGGTGGTCAGACGGGATGCGTGCTGTTTTACTTATAGAGAGTGAACCTACAAGTCTGTCTGAGATAGAGATATTGAAATGGGATTTACCCGGAGATATCGACGAAAATATGGAGTTTTAGAAAATAACTCTCAAAGATAAGAAATGATATTCAAACCGTAATTATGCTGATTACCCAAGATGTTAAACTCTGAAAATTTATTTAGACTGTTGGGTGGCATATTCCTGATCTTAACAATCGGTGTGGGTTCCATATTCTGGTCTGGCTGTGCATCATATTGCAGTCCCACTGGCCAAAGCGAGTCTGTTTTTAGTGTGGAAACAACAAATGGATGTAAGTTTTATTCACCCTCTCCCAATCCAACCAGGGACGTGCCATTTCTTCTGAGGGCCGAGACACAGAGCCGTGAAGGTATAACAGTTAGAGCAGTAGTCCTCAGTGATCATGAGAGCGAGGAGATATTCGGTGTTAATCTGGCGAGGGGCGGCGTGCAGCCAGTATGGTTACGAATAGAAAACAGGACTGATACGCCGTTCGCATTATTATTTGTGGCGATGGACTCGGATTATTTTACTTCCAATGAAGCGGCGTATATGAACCACCTTCCTTTTGCATTCAGTGTAAATGAGTTAATTGATCAATATTTTCAAGAGCAAGCCATTGACGGTTATATTCCTCCAGGTGGTGTATCGGAGGGGTTCGTTTATACAAACATTGATCCTGGTATAAAATTTGTAAATGTGACTCTTTATGGGCCGAAAAGAATAGAGTCCTTCCCATTACTGTTTGAGGTCCCCGGCATTACAACTGACTACCAGAGAGTAGATTTTCATAGATTGTATTCAGACAAAGGGATAGTGAATATAGAAGATGAGGAAGAATTACACAGAGCTCTTGAAAATCTACCTTGCTGTACACAAAAGAGGGATGGTTCCGGAAGGAATGACCCCCTTAATTTTACATTGATAGGTGATCCAGATGACATATTTCCCGCTTTGATATACCGCGGTTGGGACGTTACAGAACCAATTTCATTTAGGTCCGGTCTGAGGGCTTTCAAGTCGTTTTTCTCGGGTGCCAGATATCGCACGTCACCGATGAGCAGTCTTTTCTTCTACAAACGTTCACAGGACATGGGGCTACAGAAGGCGAGATCTACAATCCATGAGAGGAACCACCTTCGCTTGTGGTTGTCACCGATCAAATACAGAGGCAAAGACATCTGGATCGGTGCAATAAGCCGGGACATAGGTTCATATTTCACCTGGAGAACATGGTGGGGAACCGCTCATGCCATAGATCCTGATATAGATGAGGCGAGGGAATACCTGATGCAGGATCTTATATTCTCGCAGGCTGTGAGAAAAGTCGGCTATCTGGATGGTGTTGGAATTGCCACTCAGGATAACCCGCACAGAAACTTTATGAACCAACCGTACTGGACAGATGGAAGGCGAGTGGTCTTCCTCTTCGGCAGTGAGCCCACTTCTCTGTCAGACCTCGAATTTTTCTCCTGGGAATGGATAGACGATGAAGAAGCGGTGAATTTGCGGGAGGAAATGCGAAAGATCAGGAATAAATACAAAGAGTGAACTAATTCAAGGTAATTTTTAAATTTTAACCTTTTTTGGGCCTGGCGAAATGAAACTTTGAACGCATGCCAGTACGTATGCGTTGGGCCTTTTATTTCTATTACT